>CAMBJI010000090.1 GCA_945867725.1 Bordetella parapertussis | reverse complement strand
CTACAGACAGTTCTACATACTTAGTGTTGTCATTTGGATTTGACCTTGCTGACGCGGACACACACGCTGCAGCAAGACGAGTCACCTTGATTTAACACTGCGCCAAGTAACCCGACGCAATGCGATTCGCTGTGAATGACTCTACTGCTGTTGCCAGCCCGCCCCAGCGACAAGACGGTGTAGAGCTAAAAAGTTATTAAGTTTTTAGAGGATTACGCAGCCAGACGAGCTGGAGCGTAGTTTTCATCGTTTGCATTTAAGCATTTCCGGTTGGATTTACGAGGTGACCAGCCCTCGGTATGCCCTGCGCTGCTTTGCAACCCCTGTCGAAACCAGGTCGCCCCCAATGCAGTGCTGCCATTGTAATCCCATAGCTGGAATCACTGCGAGCAAATTCAAGTGCGCAGTAGCGTAAGCAGATCGAGAGGTTGCGCTGCCGTTACATCGGCTTGCCAGCTTTGTGGCTCGGTGTGTCCGCAATAGCCCCAAGCGGCTGCGATGGTGGGCATGCCAGCGGCTTTGCCGGCTTGTATGTCGCGCAAGTCATCACCGACGTACCAGCAATCTTCCGGAGCCAGTTGCAATCGTCGCGCGGCTTCCAGCAAGGGTTCGGGATGCGGTTTGGCATGGGGCGTGGTGTCGCCGGAGACGATGCATCCCGCATGGCCCAGTTGTATCAGGGGTACCAGTGCATCGGTGTAGAACGCTGGCTTGTTGGTGACTATGCCCCATCGCAGTCCTCGCATCTCTATGCCACCGAGCAGGTCAGGTACGCCATCAAACAGGCGCGTGTGGTCGGCGATGCTGGCTGCATAGTTGGCGAGAAATTCCCCGCGCAGCGCGTCATAGGTCTCATCACCTGGGGCGATCCCAAAGGCTGCACCGATCAGCCCACGAGCGCCTGCGGAGGCGAGTGGTCTCAGCACGTCAAAGGCAGTTGGCTCCAGCCCTCGATCAATACACATTTTATTGACGGCGGCTGCGAGATCCGGGGCGGTATCAGCGAGCGTGCCATCCAGATCAAACAGCAGCGCTTTAGGCGCGGGCAAGTTTACGTGCATTGAAATTTGGCTCAGGCGGGCTTGCTGCAGGCAATCAGGTAGTTCACATCGGTGTCCTGATTGAGCGAATAAATCTTGGTGAAGGGGTTGTAGGTCATGCCCTTTACACCTTCTACCTGCAGTCCTGCATTGCGGCTGTACTGCGACAACTCCGCGGGCGTAATGAATTTGGCGTAGTCGTGTGTGCCACGTGGCAGCAGGCGCAATACATACTCGGCGCCGATGATGGCAAACAGATAGGACTTTGGATTGCGATTGAGTGTCGAGAAAAATACCTGACCGCCAGGTTTGACCAATGTGGCGCAGGCTTTCACAACCGCTGAAGGATCAGGAACGTGCTCGAGCATTTCCATGCAGGTGACGATGTCATATTGCCCGGCTTCGCGCGCGGCGAGATCTTCTGCGGAGGTCAATTCATACCGTACTGAAACGCCAGATTCAAGACTGTGCAAGTCAGCGACTTTGAGTGCTTTTTCCGAGAGATCAATACCGGTGACCGTCGCGCCTTTTTTGGCGATGGCTTCAGCCAGTATGCCGCCGCCACATCCGATATCGACGACGCGCTTGCCTGCCACGGGTGCGAGTGCATTGATCCACTCCAGTCGCAGCGGATTGATTTCATGCAGCGGGCGAAACTCGGAGTTGGGGTCCCACCAGCGGTGAGCGAGTTCACTGAATTTTTGTAATTCGAGAGGATCGGCATTCATTTCCGCATCATAGCGGAAAGTGGGGAGTCAGAAGTTTCGTGGCCAATGCGCAAAAAAAACCCCCGCACTGGCGGGGGCAATTCTGGCGGGGTATTGCTTATTTTTTGCGATTGCCTACGACTTCAACGTCAACGCGGCGATTTTTTGCACGACCATCGGAGGTCTTGTTGCTTGCAACGGGTTTGGACTCACCTTTGCCTTCGGTGAAGATGCGATCGGCCGGTATGCCTTTGGATACTAAGAAGGCTTTGACGGCATTGGCGCGGCGCATGGACAGCTTCTGGTTGTAGGCATCGGAGCCGACCGAATCAGTGTGGCCAGTAGCGACCACGACTTCGATGTCTGTGCCGATAAGTTTGGATACCAAGTCTTCCAGTTTGGCTTTGCCAGCCGGCTTGAGCGCGAACTTGTCGAAGTCGAAGAAGGTGTCTGCTTCGAAAGTGACTTTTTCAGAGGTGGGGGCGGCTGCTACTACCGGTACGGGCGCGGATGCTGATGCCGGTGCGGGCGCCGGTGCAGGCGCGGGTGCATCAGCGGAAGCCGCGGCCGGCGCAGGAGATACTGGGGCAGGTGCCGGTGCAGGTTCAGCTGCATTCGCTTTCGGTGCGGGCACCGGTGCGGGTGCAGGCTTCAGCATGTCATCGCAACCTTCTACGGTCGCGTCAGCAGGTGTCCATGTGCCAGTGTGCCAGCAGAGGCCAAAGCCGCTTTTGACGGGGTCATTGGCAGAATCGACGAGGTAGCCTTTAGGCGCGACCTTGCCGGCAAAAGCGAGGCTGCTGGTGAGCAAGAGGGTGCAGCAAATGAGGATATTGCGATTAGTTTGTTTCATCATGTTTTCCCGGGGATTGACCATCATGCTTTGGACGATGCGGGCGCGGTCGGTTTTAGAAAATCGCTTCCGCGCACAAATCGCCAACGGCGCGATTTTAACTTGTTAAGCCGATTTCTTGGAAAAATACCTGACTAGGCAGTGAGCTATTTGAATCGCGTGATGTTTCGCGTTCAGGCGCTGTTTCAGCTGGTAAAAATTACTTTTGAGAAAATTTTTACGATCATTGGAAGTGAAGGTTCCCGCCTTGTCGGGTAGTTCCGATCGTGAATGTCGCGCAGAGTGTGCGCGGAAAGTCAGGAATGTCCGCTAATCGGGCAAAGACGCTGGACCTTGGCGTGGGCCGGGATTCAGCGTCTCTTTGTGCGTCAACTGGCCTCTATAAAAAACGACTCATTGACTCACTCTTGTGGTTGCTCCCCTACAACTTCGACTTCAACGCGCCGGTTTTTCGCGCGACCATCGCGGGTGGCGTTGCTTGCGACCGGTTGGCTCTCGCCTTTGCCATCGATGTGAATGCGGTCTGCCGGGAAGCCCCTGCTTTCGAAGAACATCTTGACCGAGTTAGCTCTTCGCCGGGACAGATTTTCGTTGTAATTCGCCGTGCCAATCGCATCCGCGTGCCCCACGGCGACCATGACCTCCAGCTTCATCGCTTTGAGCCGAGAGGCGATCACGTCCAGCTTGCGCTCTCCATCCGGCTTTAGCTCTGCCTTGTCAAAATCAAAATAGGTATCGGTGTCGAGGGTGATTTTTTCCCGCGTGGGACGGCTTGCGATGACCGCTGCGGGCGGTAACAAGACCAGCGGTGGCGTCTCGGCAGCTGGCGGCGCGGGTGGCTGGGTCTGAGCGGTGGGCGGGGGCGGGGGTATGGCAATGGCTTTGGCAAGAACGCCATCGCAGCCAACGACTACGGCCTTCGCCGGTGTCCAGTCGCTGGTATGCCAGCACAAGCCGCTGCCACTCATCACAACGTTGCCGTTGGCGTCTTGCACATAGCCGGGCGCTGCGACCAGAGGCTCGGCGCTCAAAGCTGGCAAGATCGAGCTCACCGTAATCGCAATTATCAAATTTGATCGTACGCGCATGCCTGTGCTCCTTCTGTCTTCGCTTTTCAGCGCGGGTTGTCATTTGCCTTGCGGTGTTCCTCCGAATGTTGGACCGGGGCGCGATTTCAGTCTCGCATTCCAGCGAAAAAGCGCTTTTAAAAAAATCAAAAAGTCAACTGTAATAGCTTAAAAAGCCGGGTAATCCGGTTTGCAAGCAGGGGCAGAAGTAAGCCTTCAGGCAGGTGCGGCATGGTAAAATTTCGGGTTTACAAGTCTGGACAAGGCGCTGTTGATTGCGCCTGGGGCCACCGCAAGAAACCGCGTCAATTTTTAGTCTGCCAATGGATCAATTCGCAAAAGAAACCATCCCGATTTCGCTCGAAGAAGAGATGCGTAAAAGCTATCTTGATTATGCAATGAGCGTGATTGTGGGCCGAGCATTGCCTGATGTGCGTGATGGCCTCAAGCCCGTGCACCGGCGTGTCCTGTTCGCCATGCACGAGACCAACAATGTGTGGAACCGGCCGTATGTGAAATGTGCGCGTGTGGTCGGCGAAGTCATGGGTAAATATCACCCCCATGGTGACCAGGCGATTTACGATACTTTGGTGCGGATGGCGCAAGATTTTTCTTTGCGCTACACCTTGGTGGTTGGTCAGGGCAACTTTGGTTCGATCGATGGCGACAATGCGGCTGCCATGCGTTACACCGAGTGCCGACTCGACAAGATCGCCAGCGAATTGCTGGCGGACATCGACAAGGAAACGGTCGATTTCGTACCCAACTATGACGGCAAGGAAAGAGAACCTTCGGTTCTGCCGACGCGCATTCCGAATCTGCTGATTAATGGCTCTTCGGGTATCGCTGTGGGTATGGCAACCAATATCCCGCCGCATAACATTACCGAAGTCATCAATGGTGCGTTGCATGTGCTGAGTACACCGACATGCACGATCGATGAACTCATCGAGATCATTCCTGCGCCAGACTTCCCGACGGCGGGCATCATTTACGGCGTATCCGGTGTGCGTGATGGATACCGCACGGGTCGTGGTCGCGTGGTCATGCGCGCGCTTACGCATTTCGAAGAAATTCGTGACGGTCGTCACGCCATCATCGTTGATGAGCTGCCCTATCAGGTCAACAAAAAATCCCTGCTTGAGCGCATCGCCGAGATCGTGCGCGACAAGAAGCTTGATGGTATTTCCGACATCCGTGATGAGTCCGACAAGTCCGGCATGCGCGTCGTGATCGAACTCAAGCGCGGTGAACTGCCGGAAGTCGTGCTGAATAATCTCTACAAGCAAACTCAGCTGCAGGACACCTTTGGCATGAACATGGTGGCGTTGGTGGATGGTCAGCCCAAGCTGCTCAACCTCAAGCAAATGCTCGAGTGCTTCCTGTCGCATCGTCGCGAAGTCGTGACCCGTCGCACCGTGTTTGAATTGCGCAAGGCTCGCGAGCGTGGTCATGTGCTCGAAGGTCTCGCTGTGGCGCTAGCTAGTATCGATGAATTCATCGCGATCATCAAAGCGGCGCCGACCCCGCCGGTCGCAAAGGCCGAATTGATGGCGCGTTCCTGGGATTCGTCACTGGTGCGCGAGATGCTGGCTCGTACGGGTGATGAAAATGTGGCCGGCATCAATGCCTTCCGCCCTGAAAACCTGCCACGTCATTACGGACTGCAGTCCGACGGGCTCTACAAGCTCTCCGATGATCAGGCGCAAGAAATTCTGCAGATGCGTCTGCAGCGCCTGACAGGTCTTGAGCAGGACAAGATCGTCAATGAGTACAAAGACGTGATGTCGCAGATTGCAGATCTGCTTGATATTCTTTCTCGTCCCGATCGTGTGACCACGATTATCAGCGATGAACTCATCGCGGCACGCAATGAATACGGCGAGGGCAACAAGGATGTACGCCGTTCGCGGATCGAAATCAATGCCACCGATCTCGGCACCGAAGATTTGATCACGCCACAGGATATGGTGGTCACGCTCTCGCATACGGGTTACATGAAATCGCAACCGCTGTCGGAGTATCGAGCGCAAAAACGCGGTGGTCGTGGCAAGCAGGCGGCGGCAACCAAGGAAGACGACTGGATCGAGCAGCTGTTCATCGCCAACACGCACGACTACATGTTGTGCTTCTCCAACCGCGGTCGTATGTACTGGCTCAAGGTCTGGGAAGTGCCTCAGGGATCACGCACATCGCGTGGCAAGCCGATCGTCAATATGTTCCCGCTGCACGATGGCGAAAAAATCACGGTCGTGTTGCCGCTTTTTGGTGAAAACCGGACTTTCCCTGAAGATCGTTATGTGTTCATGGCGACCTCACTGGGTACAGTCAAAAAGACGCCATTGTCCGACTTCAGCAATCCGCGCAAGGCAGGCATTATTGCGGTCGATCTTGATGAATCTGATTTCTTGATTGGTGCGGCGCTTACGGATGGCAAAAATGATGTGATGCTGTTCTCGGATTCCGGCAAGGCGGTGCGTTTTGATGAAAATGATGTGCGCCCGATGGGCCGTACTGCGCGTGGCGTGCGCGGCATGAGCCTTGAAGAAGGTCAGATTGTCATCGCCTTGTTGGTGGCGCAAAACGAACAGCAGTCGGTGCTGACAGCAACCGAGAACGGTTTTGGCAAACGCACGCCCATCACGGAATACACGCGTCATGGTCGTGGCACCAAGGGCATGATCGCTATTCAGACCAGCGATCGTAACGGCAAGGTGGTCGCTGCAACGCTGGTGGAGCCCACGGACGAGATCATGATGATCACCACCGGTGGCGTAATGATCCGCACGCGTGTATCCGAGGTGCGTGAAATGGGTCGCGCGACGCAGGGTGTGACGCTGATAGCGGTTGAAGATGGTGCAAAACTATCTGGCCTACAGCGCATACTCGAGGCCGATAGCGAGGACGACAACGGTACGGATGAGACGGAAGCGAGCTGATCGCGGCATTCTCGTTCGTCAGATGAATTGCCAGCGCCGGACAACATAACAATATAGGCAGGCTGCCATGAGCGACGACAAACTCAAACCGCTGCGCGACCAGATCGATGAGATCGATGCGCAATTGCTCGCACTGCTCAATGAGCGTGCGCGGGTTGCCCAGCAGGTGGGTCATGTGAAGGCTGAAACCAATGCGCCGGTTTTTCGTCCCGAACGTGAAGCTCAGGTGCTTGCGCGTATTGCGGACACGAATCCCGGCCCTTTGTTATCGTCTGATTTGCAGTCGATTTTTCGCGAGGTGATGTCAGCTTGTCGTGCGCTGGAAAATCGCGTCACAGTAGCTTTTCTCGGCCCCGTCGGCACTTACAGTGAGCAAGCAGTTTGGCGACAGTTTGGTCAAGCCGTCGATGCGCTGCCTTGCGTGTCCATCGACGAAGTCTTCCGTTCAGTGGAGGCAGGTACGGCCGGATTTGGCGTCGTGCCGGTTGAAAATTCCACCGAAGGTACTGTCAACCGTACGCTGGACTTGCTACTGCAAACCACGCTTTCCATCAGCGGCGAAGTCGCGCTTCCGGTGCATCACAGCTTGATGACCCGCAGCGGCAGCATGGAACAAGTCACGCGTATCTGCGCCCACTCGCAGGCACTGGCGCAATGTCAGTCTTGGTTGAATCAGCATTACCCGACCATCGAGCGTCAGGCGGTGGCGTCCAATGGCGAGGCCGCACGCATGGCAACCGAAGAGGGCCAAGTCGCTGCGATTGCGAGCGAAGTCGCCGCCAAGCGCTACGGGCTCTCGATTGTGCATACCCACATTCAGGATGATCCGCACAACCGCACCCGATTTTTTGTCGTAGGGCGTCTCATGCCCTCCGCATCGGGCCAGGATCAGACGTCACTCGTGCTATCTGTTCCTAACAAGCCGGGTGCTGTGTATGAGCTGCTTGCGCCACTGGCTCGGCATGGTGTGTCGATGACGCGTTTTGAATCGCGTCCTGCACGGACCGGTCGCTGGGATTATTATTTCTACGTCGACATCGAAGGTCATGCTGATGACGCCAAAGTTGCGCAAGCACTTGCCGAATTACAGTCACAGGCGGCCTTCTTCAA
>CAMBJI010000089.1 GCA_945867725.1 Bordetella parapertussis | reverse complement strand
GGCCGGGATCCAGTGACTTTAGTTTGAATAGGAAATTTTCTGCTGAACGGACGCGCACGATGTAGCAACAGGCATTTATGCCCCAGATGAGTGGTGTGTTGCAGACTAAGGTCCCGCAGAAAGAGTCGCAGAACCTGTTGCCAGTGATTACCTGGTGACCGCAATCTGCGAACGCTTGCCACCCTTGTATGTATAAAGCGTTAGCAAACCATTCTTGATATCGCCGCGCGCATCAAACTCGATCTTGCCGGTGACGCCCTCGTAGTTAATCTTTGCTAGCTCTGGCAAATATTTGGCGGGCTCCACTGAATTGGCTTTTTGCATGGCGGCGACCATCACCATCACCGCATCGTAGACATAAGGCGCATACAGTTTTACTTCAACGCCGAATTTCTTTTTATAGTCGCTGCGGAATTTCTCCACGATTTTTTTCTGACTTTCTTCGACACCGCCAGCCTCGGCACACACCACCTGCCCATCGCTCATGCCGGCGCCGGCCAGTGAAGGTAGTTGCTCGGTGCATATCCCGTCACCACCCATGAATTTCGCTGATATGCCGAGCTGCTTCATTTGGCGCAGCATGGGCCCGCCGACCGCATCCATGCCGCCGAAGAAAATCAAGTCGGGCGACTTATCCTTGATGGCGGTCAGAATGGCATTGAAATCAGTGGCCTTGTCAGTGGTGTACTGACGACCAACGATGGTCAGACCAGCGGCTTTGGCTGCTTTCGCAAATTCGTCAGCGACACCTTGACCATAGGCGGTACGGTCGTCGATGATGGCAATGCGTTTGGCTTTGATATCCGAAGCAGTGAAACGGCCTAGTGCGCCACCGAGCTGGCCGTCATTGGCCACCACACGAAACGCGCCTTTGTAGCCTTGCATCGTGTACTTTGGATTAGTGGCGGATGGCGAAATCTGAGGAATACCAGCATCGTTGTAAATTTTTGAGGCGGGAATGGTGGTGCCTGAATTAAGGTGACCAATCACGCCGGCGACTTTGGCATCCGCAAGCTTCTGTGCAGCGGCAGTAGCCTGCTGCGGATTGGCGCCGTCATCTTCGGCTTGCAATACGAATTTGATTTTCTTGCCGCCGATGGTCACACCTCTGGTATTGAGCACATCAATCGCCATCCGCGCACCGTTTTCATTGTCTTTGCCCAGATGCGCAATCTGACCTGACAGCGGGCCGACGTGGCCGATTTTTACCACCTGTTCTTGCGCCATTACTTGCATGCTGATGGCGCTCAATAGGGTCAGGGATACGGCTGTGTGGGTGCGCTGCATGGATATACTCCAGAACGGAAAACGGAATTGTCGTTGATTCGCAAGCTTAACCGATCAGCTTGCCGGCACGGTGTTGAACCTGGGCGGCTGCTCGGCGTGCCCCATGCCCGTGAATGCAAAATCAAGATCCGGGCGCCGGCCAGACATGATGTCGGCAATCGCGCGGCCTGAGCCGCAGCCCATGGTCCAGCCCAGTGTGCCGTGACCGGTGTTCAGAAAAAGATTGGGTATCCGCGTCGCGCCAATATACGGAACATTGGACGGTGTCAGCGGCCGCAGGCCACTCCAGTAAACGGGATGATCGTAGTCGCAGGCGTCGGGGAACAGTTCTCGGGTGCGCCGGGTGATGGCTTCGCAGCGGGCTGGATTGAGTTCACGCGAATAGCCATTGATTTCGCAGGTGCCCGCCACGCGCAAACGATTGCCCAGCCGCGAGATCACCAGTTTGTGTCCGTCATCGGTGAGTGATACATACGGTGCGAGTGCCGGGTCGCGTACTTCAAAGGTCGCCGAGTAGCCCTTGCCCGGATACACCATCAGCGGAATGCCCAGCGGTTTGAGTAGCGTGGTGCTGAAGCTGCCCATCGCGATCAGTACACTGTCGGCATGCACTACCTGATGCCGACCCTCGGCATCGATGACTTCAACGCCCGTCAATCGTTTTGAGCTGCCGGTGCCTTCGGTGATCAAGCGTGTGGCCATGGTACTGAAACGGAAATCCACACCGGCGGCTGCCGATCGTTGTGCGAGTCCGGTAGTGAACTTGTAGACGTCACCAGATTCATCCGTCTGGGTAAAATCACCACCAACGATCTTGTGACGTATGGCACCCAACGCGGGCTCTATGCGGACCACTTCATCTGCGTTGATCGTCTGACGCGGACATCCCAGCTCGCGCATTAGTTTTGCTGCGGGAAGCGACTGACGAAACTCTTCTTCGTCGGTATAGAAATGCACGATGCCGCGTGTCTCGCAGTCATAGTCAATACCTGTCTCGGCACGCACTGATTGCAATGTCTGACGGCTGTATTCAGCGAGCGCCACGATGTGCCGGATGTTATGTGCGGTGCGACCGGCGGTGCATTCGCGCAGAAACGCTATGCCCCAACGCCATTGCAGCCAGTCGGCTCGCGGACGAAACAGCAATGGCGCATCTTCATGGCCTAACCATTTCAGAATTTTTAGCGGTGCAGTGGGATTCGCCCAGGGTTCGGCGTGAGAAACGGAGATCTGACCACCGTTGGCAAAGCTGGTCTCAAGTGCGGGACCGGGCTGGCGATCAATGACGATCACTTCATGACCTGCCTTTTGCAAAAACCAGGCAGAGGCGGTGCCGATAACGCCCGCGCCGAGAACGATGACTTTCATTGGAACATCCTGTGAGATAAGCGGATAAATGATGCAGAGGCCGCTGTAACGGAAGTCAGGATTGTAAAAAAACTGTGCATGAAATAGGCGTCATTTACGCCACGGATTATTCAAATTATTACGCGCAACACCATGCGCATTGGTAACTCAGCGTGGCAACTGATGATCCTCTGATATCCGCGTGATCTCGTCTGAGACCGCACGTCGTACTTCTTCTTCAAGACGCTGTTCAAGCAGCCCACCTACTTCGAACGCCAGTGTGGAAGAAAGTTCTGCTGTGGCATTCTGGGCAGCACTTGGCAAGGCATTAGCAAGAACAGAGAGCAGTTCGGCCTGCAGTTTTGCGCCTATCGCTCGGGGCAGGTGCTCGCGCAGCGCAGCTTCAAGCAGCACAGGAATCTGCATCGCCAGTTCGGCGCTCAGTCGCGCGGTCAGTTCGGCTTCGATTTGCTGCAGCGATGGTAGGCGGGCAACCACGTTATCTTCGGGGCTCGCAATCGCAGACATTGCGTCAGCTGCAGTCGCGGTTTCGACGATGGCCAACCGTTCTTCCCGCACAGAACCGGTGTATGTTTCATCATCAATGATGTCAGTCAATACAGGTATGTCGGTATCGCTCTCGTCGTCCGGGCGGGTCGTGTGGTTCATGTCGCTCATGTTTTTTCTGCCACGAAATGGGTGAGTGGATAGCCGCGCTGCTGGTATTGCCGGTAACGCTCGCGCCCTGCAGTCAGGTCATCTTCATCGGTGGAGATAACTTCAAACAAACGCTCAAAGCGCGCGAAATGGGCCGGCGTCTCGCCCGATACATTAATCAGTATCTGGTGATGCGGAAGCGCGGCCTCGGCATCATCCGTCAGGATCACCGGTGTTTGTGATGCGAGCGCATCATCGGCGGTGACGTGCGGCAGGAAATCCTGTTCCGAAAAAGTCCAGAGCGCTTCATCCAGCGCATTCAACTGCTCACGGTCCCGAGTAAAAACTACCACGCGCATATCGGCCGCACGTGCCTTGCGTACCAGTCGACAGGCGTACAACAACTTGTCGGGTACTTTGCTGTGGAAGTCGACGCGGGTCATGTCATTCAGGCGGCCTGCACCATGCCGTTGTGTCGCAGCAGCGCATCGATACTGGGCTCACGGCCACGAAAAGCCGTAAATGATTCCAGCGCCGGTCGCGAGCCGCCAACCGACAGAATCTCGCGATGAAATGCCAGTCCCGTCTCTGCCAGCCGGTTCGGATCGCCCTGCGCTTCTTCGAAGGCGCCGTAGGCGTCTGCAGAAAGCACCTCGGCCCATTTGTAGCTGTAGTAACCGGCTGCGTAGCCGCCTGCAAAAATATGCGAAAACGAATGCTGAAAGCGATTGAAGGCTGGCGGGATGATGACGGCGACCTTGTGTCGAACATCTGCCAGCAGGTCGGCGACAGATTGCTTTCCATTAGGATCGTAATCATGATGCAGTCGCATGTCGAACAGCGAGAACTCCACCTGACGCAGCATCTGCAGACCGGCGTGATAATTTTTTGCGGCGATCATCTTGTCATACAGCGCGCGGGGCAATGGCGTACCCGTCTCTGCGTGCGCTGTCATATGCTGCAGTACATCCCATTCCCAGCAAAAATTTTCCATGAACTGAGAAGGCAATTCAACCGCATCCCATTCCACGCCGGAAATACCGGACACGCCAAGCTCATCCACGGCGGTTAGCATGTGATGCAGGCCATGACCAAATTCATGGAACAGCGTGATCACTTCATCGTGCGTGAAATAAGCGGGTTTTTTAACGCCATCAATGACGGCGGGTTCGGTGAAATTACAGGTCAGATAGGCAATCGGCGTCTGCACATCGCCAGCCAGATTTTTTCGGCCGCGCGCATCATCCATCCATGCGCCACCACGCTTGCCGGATCGCGCATACAAGTCCAGATAAAACTGGCCAATCAGACGGCCTTTCTTTTCAATCCGGAAGAACTTCACATCCGCATGCCAGACCGGGCTGTGATCGGGCGAGATCTCGACACCGAACATGTTTTGTATCAGACGGAATAGACCACCAACGACCTTATCTTCTGGGAAGTAGAGCTTCACTTCTTGCTCGGAAAACGCATAACGTTTTTCACGCAGCTTTTCGGACGCGTAGGTCATATCCCAGGCTTGCAGCTGATCAATGCCAAGTTCCGTGCGCGCAAACTCGCGCAGCTCAGCCAGATCGTTTTCGGCAAAACTGCGTGCACGCGTAGCGAGATCTTCCAGAAAGCGAATCACCTGTTCAGGTGAGGTCGCCATTTTCGGTACCAGAGAGACTTCCGCAAAATTTTTGTAGCCGAGTATTTTGGCTTCTTCGTCACGCAGCTTCAGGATATCGATGATGTTCTGTGTGTTATCCCATTCAGGATTTCCGCCCAGCTCGGAGGCCTTGGTGGTATTGGCGCTATAAATGGTTTCGCGCAGCGCACGGTCATCGGCGTATTGCAAAATCGGGAAGTAGGAAGGGAAGTGCAAGGTAAAGCGCCATCCTTGTTTGCCTTCTTTTTCTGCATTCGCCTGCGCGGCCTGTTTTACATCCTCCGGCAGGCCGGCAAGTCGGGATTCATCGTCAACCAGCAGTTCATAGGCATTGGTCGCATCGAGCACGTTTTCGGAGAAACGCGTAGACAGCTTCGCTTGTTGTTCCTGAATTTCTGCGAATCGTTTTTTTTGCTGATCAGCTAATTCTGCACCACCCAGACGGAAATCCCGAACGGCATTTTCGATGATCTTGCGACGTGCCGACGACAGCGCCTGATGTCCCGTACTTGCTTGGAGCGCTTTGTATTTTTCAAACAGCTTCAGGTTTTGGCCGAGCTCCGTCCAGAATTCGGTGACTCTGGGTTGATTCTCGTTGTAAGTGGCACGCAACTCTGGCGTGTCGACCACCGCATTCAGATGCCCCACGATGCCCCAAGCTCGACCCAGCCGTTCTGTCACTCGCTCCAGCGGTTCGACAAAATTTTCCCAATCAGCGCTGGCGTCAGGCGCTTCCAGCTTACCGACCACGGTTCTCGAATCGTCCAATAGCTGTGTGATGGCGGGCGTGACATCTGCCGGACTAAAAATATCAAAGCGCGGCAGATCAGAAAAATCGAGCAGGGAATTTGTGGTCATGGTTCTCTTTAAAAATCAGCTACGTTCAGCAGCTTCCAGCGTATTTACCAGCAGCATGGTGATGGTCATCGGACCCACGCCGCCGGGGACAGGCGTTACCCAGCCCGCGACTTCGCAGGCACCCGCATAGTCGACATCACCGCAGAGTTTGCCGGCGTCATCACGGTTCATGCCCACATCAATCACCACCGCGCCCGGTTTGATCATGTCACCGGTCACAATGTTTCGCTTGCCGGTCGCTACGACCAAAATATCGGCATCCCGGGTGTGGTGGCCGAGGTCGCGGGTCTTGGAATTGCAGATGGTGACGGTAGCGCCCGCTTGCAAGAGCAGCATGGCTTGCGGTTTGCCAACAATATTAGAGGCGCCCACCACCACGGCATGTGCGCCGCGCACCGGGTAATCAATGGATTCAAGCATTTTCATCACGCCATAAGGCGTGCAAGGGCGGAAAAGTGGCTGACCCGTCATCAGCAAGCCGGCATTGCTGACGTGGAATCCATCCACGTCTTTTTCGGCGGCGATTGCTTCGATCACTTTGTTTGAATCAATATGCGCCGGCAACGGCAGCTGAACCAGAATGCCGTGAATCTTCGGATCGTGATTCAGGGCATGGACCCGGGCTAGCAACTCGGCTTCAGTCATGCTGGCATCGTATTTTTCGAACACTGAGTAAATACCGTTTTCTTCGCAAGACTTGATCTTGTTGCGTACGTAAACTTGCGATGCCTGGCTGTCGCCGACCAGAATCACGGCGAGGCCGGGCTGGCGACCCTGTGCGGTCAGTGCTGCGGCGCGTTTTGCAACGTCGGTGCGAATTTGTTTAGAGAGCAGGTTGCCGTCGATAATTTTTGAGGTCATGGTCTTTAAATGGGAAATATGGGTAAACACCGATTATAAGGCGGGCTCGCTTTGATGCTGGGCAAGGCCCCTGTATTCGCGGCGCAGCGGCCGGCCAGCAGGCGCTAAAGTAAGCCCCCTGTAGTTTTTCAGTCGTTGTTATTTCGCATTATGAAATCAAATACCGTATTTTGAAAATACCAGAAGTGCTGATAAACTTCCTTTCTGGCTGAAACGCGTACAAAATCTGTTGGAGCCGGACCCGGTTTATCCAGTGTAGACCGGCCTCCACATAACGAAGGAGACTTCCTGATGGCAGCGCAAATCGACACTATTCTGGCGCAGGCCGCCAATGATCCCGATGTGATGGAAACGCAGGAATGGCTCGACGCCCTCGAAGCCGTTCTTGATCACGAAGGTCCTGAGCGCGCGCACTATTTGCTCGAGCGCATGGTCGATCTGGCGCGCCGCCGCGGTGCGCACATTCCTTTCTCAAGTAACACCGCTTACGTTAATACCATTCCCGCCCATCTGGGCGAGCACTGCCCGGGCAATCTCGAATACGAAGAGCGTCTGCGTTCTTATATGCGCTGGAACGCGATGGCCATGGTGGTCAAGGCTAATCGTACCGATGGCGATCTGGGCGGCCATATCTCCAGCTTCGCGTCGCTGGCCAATATGCTGGGCATTGGCTTCAATCATTTCTGGCACGCACCGACCGAGCACCACGGCGGTGATCTGCTGTATATCCAGGGTCACTCGTCTCCCGGTATCTACGCGCGCGCTTTTCTGGAAGGGCGCATCTCCGAAGATCAGATGCTGAACTTCCGTCGCGAAGTCGATGGCAAGGGTCTGTCTTCCTATCCGCATCCAAAGCTGATGCCCGATTTCTGGCAATTCCCGACTGTATCCATGGGCTTAGGTCCGCTGATGGCGATTTATCAGGCACGTTTTCTGAAGTATCTGCATGCGCGTCAGATCGCTGACACCGCCAACCGCAAAGTCTGGGCGTTCTGCGGTGATGGCGAGATGGATGAACCTGAATCGATGGGCGCGATCGGCATGGCTGGTCGTGAAATGCTTGATAACCTCGTTTTCGTCATTAACTGCAATCTGCAGCGTCTGG
>CAMBJI010000088.1 GCA_945867725.1 Bordetella parapertussis | reverse complement strand
CATGATGGGCTGCGGTTTTTCCGGAGAGGTCACGAGCAAGCGTATCTGCCCCAGCTTCTATGAGAACCCGCGCGATATCGGAATTTCTAACGGTCTGTTCCCGATACGAATGTTTTCGAATAGCGAGCAACATGAGCGGCGTCAGAGAATCGACGGTCACATTCGTCAGCTCTGGAACGTCATGCAGATCCTTCTTCAATTGTTCTAATTTTTTTTCTGTTTTCAGGTGATTGATGCGAACCCTTAGATAATGTGCCGCTTTCTCCTTGTTTTTCTTAGACAGAGCATCCCATAGCGATTTTTTCGCTTCATGGGGATTTTTCAAGGAAGCACCGTAATTACTTTGATCTAGTCCAAGCTGTTCATTTGCAGTACGTTGTCGCTGCAACGCCAGAATATTGTCCGGAAAAATATCAAATAAATTTTTTTTCGCTCTGGCCAGATTTATTTGTCTAAAATTACTGTCTAGCAGAACCACGGTTTCCATGGATTCACTTTTTATGTGCTCAAACATGACAGCTGTGTCTGGCGACACCCGCTGTTGCCGCTTGCACTCACCCAGATAACTAAATAAAGAAAGCAAATTACTTTCAACGCTCGTCGTAAGTAAAACTTTATTTCCACCATACAGAATCACGTTTCCCTGGATCTCAGAACGCCGTGGCAGAGAATCTGAATTACCTAACTTCGAGCTCTCAATATGATCTGGCGTTACACGGTCTTTTCTGATCTCACCTACCTTACATGACAAAAGATGGATATTTCCAGACCAGGCCTCCACTGGAATATCGCAGGGATTATTTGTCAACAAAGGTTCTCGCAGCCAGCGTATAAGTTCGCGGGTATCGACATTACGCGGATTCGGTAAGCCGGGAATATCCTCGCAGTCGCGCAATTGAACCTGATGCATCGCTGCGACATCTGCATCTTTGATTTGGCCGTGCAACTGACAAATGATCTGCGTATCGGGACCGATAGCGCCACTTCGGCGAGCCTGGTCAATCATGTTTCGGGTTATGTCCATTTTCCCGTCGCCAATCATCAAACATTTCAGTCCTTGTCGACGCGCTTGTGGCTCGTAATCGTTGAACGCACCGCCCATACCAGGGCCGATGATGAAAACACAATCAACCAGATTTTTCTGCGGAACTAATTTTTTTGCATGATTGAATTCCGCAGTTGGCTGCCCGGAAATCGAATGGAATAAATTGGCGATAGCTTTCATAGCAGCGAAAAAGCACTTCAGTTGAACTCTGGGAATCAGAGTCATACTGGCCAGACTGATTTGGTTAAGCTTGATAAAAATCAAATTAGTACAATTGCTAGTGCACTATGCCCTGCCTTCCCTTCTCGATTAGTCTTCTAGGGGGCTAAATCACCATCCAGTTCGATAAGAATTCTTTGGGTTATTTCAAAGCCGTTTCTAAAGAAATTAGAATTCAATATCAAAATCCGACCACTCTTTATTCGCGTGACTGCGCTCCCACTCACAGAAATTTAAGCCTTTAAGACAGCAAAACCTCACCCAAACAATCTTTCTTGACCGGTCGGCCTCATTTGCCCTGCGAGAGCGCTGCCATACCCTCGCCCGCCGCCTAAACCAACGCACTCTTACCGCCGTAATGCCCCTTGGCGGAACCGTTCTCATTCGTCCGGTACACAGATTACGGTTGCGGCTCGTTCGGCTGATCTGACCATTCCCAAAAGAAAACATCATGACCCCGATACCGACCAACTTACGTCAGTTCCTTTGGCACTGCGCCAAACCGCAAAGAAAAATCGTCGCAGTCGCCGTTTGCACCGGCATCATCGATGCGCTATTTCTCAACTTGCTAGGGCCCTACTGTCTCAAGATCATCATTGATGCGATTGCTTCAGCGCCCGTTGGTCCAGCAGTAGTCGCTGCCGTGCTGGTGCCGGGGACGTTCTACGTGCTGTCATGGGTGGTCGCCTCTGTCAACTGCCGTAGCCATGACTGGATCAGGATGCACCTGCTTCCCGCCGTTCGCCAAACCATCATCCTGCAATTATTTCAGCACCTGAAGCGGCATTCGACCCGCATGTTTCAGGATAATTTTGCAGGCGATCTGTCTAACAAATTGTTTGACGTTGCTGACGGTGGCAATACCATCCTAGAGCGCCTCGATGATGCCCTCGCTTGCAGCGTAAGCCTGCTGTTCGCACTGCTGACAATGTACCTTGTACACCCCGCGTTCGCTGTCATCCTCCTTGTTTGGGGCAGCAGTTTCGTTGCGTTGTCGCTGCGCTACCTTGGCAACATCAGTCAGCGTTCATTCGCCTACTCCCAGCACAATTCACGGCTCGTAGGGCGGGTGGTTGACAGCATGGGCAACATCGGCAACGTACGCTTGTTCGCTGGCCATGCTCATGAACAAGCGCACTTGGGACGGATGGTGGACACCAACGTCACGGATCTGCGCGCGCTGCACCGCGCAGTCCTGCAAATGCGAGTAGTGCAGGATGCGCTGATGATCGTTTTCGTCTGCGCGTTGCTCGGCACGGCCGTCTACCTATTCCAAGCCGGCTCCCTGACCGTCGGCGATTTTGCAATGCTAATGAGTGTTGCCGTCACTAGCTTCCAGATCATTTGGTATCTAGCCGACCAATTTGTCAATTTCACAGAAGCTTGGGGCAAATGCGAACAAGGATTGTCCGTCATCGCAGCACCGCACGATGTGGTGGATACACCCAATGCGGAGCCGCTTTTTTTAAAGGGCGGACGCATTGAGTTCGAGGATGTGAAATTTTTATTCCAGCCGGACCGCCCGATTTTCGAAGACAAGTCCGTCATCATCGAAGCAGGACAAAAAGTCGGTCTGGTCGGTGCCTCCGGCAGTGGCAAGAGCACCTTCGTCAATCTGATCCTTCGCAATTTCGATCTTGATGGCGGCCGCATCCTGATCGACGGCCAAGATATTGCTAACGTTACCCAAGATACCTTGCGCAGCGCCATTGCCATGATCGCGCAAGACACCAGCCTATTCCATCGCAGCTTGATGGAAAATATACGTTACGGTCGCCTCGACGCTACCGACGATGAAGTCATCTCCGCAGCGCGCTTGGCATGTTGTGACGAATTCATCGAAACGCTGCCTGAGCAATACCAAACTTTGGTAGGCGACCGTGGCGTCAAATTATCAGGCGGCCAACGCCAGCGGATTTCGATTGCGCGCGCCATCTTGAAAGATGCACCGATCCTGATACTGGACGAGGCAACGTCGGCTCTCGATACCCATACCGAGTACCAGATCCAGCAAGCACTGCATGTATTAATGGATACCCGCACCACCATCGTGATTGCCCACCGCTTATCGACCTTGGTGGAAATGGACCGGATTCTGGTGTTTCGTGACGGCCGCATCATCGAGGACGGTGCACCGGGCGTGCTGGCGTCCGGCAACGGAGCGTTTGCAGAAATGTGGCGGCTACAGGCTCAAGGCGCGGGGTCCGACTTAATGATGGCTTGACCTTGTCGATCGATGACGGGCGCAAGCCCTATAGCGACATGAATCTGCTAAGTGGCTTCTGGTTTTTCATTATCAAAGTCATCTGATGGTCAGTGAAAGACACTTGATGGAAGAACTTATGCGATGGCGATATACACCCAAGAGCGAGCGCCAGTTTTTTCAAATGATAACGGGTTCAGTTTCCAGCGACACGCCAAAGCGGGCGTGAACATCATCTGAAATTTTTTCTGCCAGTGCGAGCACCTCCGCACCGGTGGCATTACCCCGATTCACCAGCACCAGCGCCTGTCTTTCATGCACGCCGGCGGCGCCTAGCGAACGCCCTTTCCAGCCACACTGATCAATCATCCAGCCTGCTGCCAGTTTGACGCTGCCATCCGACTGCGAATAAGCGACTAGCTGGGGATACTTTGACAGCAATTGTGCGTGCTGCTCTTGACTGACGACGGGGTTTTTGAAAAAACTACCTGCATTACCTATCTGTGCTGGATCAGGCAGCTTGCGTCGGCGAATGGCGATTACGGCGTCGGCAATGTCTTGTGCGGTGGGGTCTGAAACGCTTTGCGCGACAAGCTCAGCGGCCAGTTCTGCGTAGCGCAAGCTGGGATGCCATTGGCGTGGCAGAGCAAAGCTGACGTCGATGATCACTGCCCTGTCTCGCAATGCGTGCTTGAAGATACTGTCGCGGTAGCCGAAGTGACAGTCATCACGGCTGAGTACCCGCTTCTCGCGGGTGACGAAATCAAACAGTGTCAGCGAGTGAAAAAATTCTGCGAGTTCGCTGCCGTAGGCACCGATATTCTGTATCGGTGCTGCGCCTACACTACCGGGAATGAGCGAAAGATTTTCCAAGCCCGGCAAACCTTGGGCGAGTGTCCATTGGACG
This sequence comes from Bordetella parapertussis, assembly GCA_945867725.1. Lineage (GTDB taxonomy): Bacteria > Pseudomonadota > Gammaproteobacteria > Burkholderiales > Burkholderiaceae_D > Pernthalerella. The sequence goes on along the minus strand of CAMBJI010000088.1, from coordinate 3,455 downwards.
AACTCGTGCCAGTTCTCACCTGCCCCCGCACGTACGATTACCTGCTGTTCTGATTCGCCGACCACCATGCGGCCGGTGTTCACCATGTGCAGCACCAGACCGCTGAAATCCTTCGTCAGCAGCAGATTACTGCCACCGCCCAGAATCAGGCGCGGTAGTACTGACAGCTGGGGATCCGCGGCAATGGCTTCCAGATCTGCGACGGTTTTGACGCTGACAAAGGTGTGGGCATGCGCGTCGATACCGAAGGTATTGAGTTCGCGCAAAGAGACATCGTGCCGGAGGGTGAGTGCAGGCTTCATCAGCGCCGGATTATACCGGCCACGGGCTGGCCAAATTTTTTCCGCTAGAATCTGCGCCATACCCGTTTCAGGAGGAATTCAGCATGCCATCATTTGACGTTGTATCGGAAGCAAATCAGGTCGAAGTCAAGAATGCCGTCGAGCAGGCCAACAAGGAGATCGGCACACGCTTTGACTTCAAGGGCAGTGACGCGCGGGTCGAGCAGAAAGAACTCGAACTGACCGCTTATGCCGACAGCGATTTTCAGCTCAGTCAGGTTCGGGATGTGCTGACCGGCAAAATGGCCAAGCGCAATGTGGACGTGCGTTTTCTTGATATCGGCAAGGTTGAGAAAATCGGCGGTGACAAGGTGAAGCAGGTCATCCGCGTGAAAAAAGGTATCGAGACTGAGGATGCGAAAAAAATTCAGCGTCTGATCAAGGACAGCAAGATCAAAGTGCAGGCGAGCATTCAGGGTGATTCATTACGCGTGACGGGCGCCAAGCGCGATGACTTGCAGGCAACGATGGCGATGCTGAGAAAAGATGTGACGGATTTGCCGCTGGAATTTAATAATTTTCGGGATTGAGGCGAGACTAAAGACGCTGGATCCCGGCCTACGCCGGGATGACGTTTGAAGAACTTTTGGCTTCAAAATCGTCATCCCGGCGCAGGGTGGAGCGGGGGTTTCAGGCCGCATGCGGTCTGCCCGTGAAACGGTCATGGCGTACTCGCCATGATGCGCCCTGCAAGGGGGGATCCATCACTACTCTGGCAGTGCTTCCGTCAAGTTGATTCAACGAGGTTCAATCCGTCTTCCCAATACGACGCTGACGAACTGCCGCAGCCAAGCCCTCTAGCACCGTGAGACTGCTCTTCCAATCAATACAACCATCGGTAATGGACTGACCATAAGTCAGCTCTTTGCCCGCTACCAGATCCTGACGGCCTGCCACTAAGTGGGACTCGACCATCACACCAATAATCCTGTCATCACCACCTGCGACCTGCGCAGCAATATCAGCGCAGACAGGTACCTGATTCTCCGGCTTCTTCGAGCTGTTCGCGTGTGAGGAATCAATCATCAACTTCTGGGACAGTCCGTTCGATGCCAGTGCTTTGGCAGCTTCTTCGACGCTGGCCGCATCGTAGTTAGGTGCTTTGCCGCCACGCAGGATGATGTGGCAATCTTCATTGCCGTTGGTGGATACGATGGCGGAGTGACCACCTTTGGTAACCGACAAAAAATGGTGGGGTTGTGAGGCTGCCTTGATAGCGTCAGCCGCAATCTTGATGTTGCCATCCGTGCCGTTTTTAAAACCTACCGGACAGGACAAGCCTGAGGCCAGCTCACGGTGCACTTGGGATTCAGTCGTACGAGCACCGATGGCACCCCAGCTGATCAGATCGGCAATGTACTGTGGGCTGATCACGTCCAGAAATTCAGTACCGGCCGGCAGTCCAAGCTCGTTGATATTCATCAGCAGCTCGCGCGCGAGTCGCAAACCGTCATTGATGCGAAAGCTGTTGTCGAGAAAAGGATCATTGATCAGACCTTTCCAGCCTACCGTGGTGCGAGGCTTCTCGAAATAGACGCGCATAACGATCTCGAGATCATCTTTAAATCGATCGCGCTGCTCGACCAACAGGCGCGCATATTCCATTGCCGCTTTGGTGTCGTGAATCGAGCAAGGTCCGATCACGACCATCATGCGGTCGTCCTGACCATGCAAGATGTGATGCAAGGCCTGACGTGAATTCGCGGTGACAGTCGCGATTTTTTCCGAGCACGGAAATTCGCGTATCAGGTGCGACGGTGGGGTCAGTTCCTTCAACTCTCTAATCCTTAGGTCATCGGTGCGTGGCATGGGTTTCTCCGGGAATGTTTCGCGCAAAAATAAAAAAACCGCCATCCCTGGCGGTTTCTAAGATTCGGTTCGTGTTCGCTTTACTTTTACGTGAACTTACCGCTTCTCCACCGCCGTAGGGCTGGGGTAGCTAAAGTAAAAGAAAAAGTAAAAGTGCAGCAGAGACATCGTTTTATTCAAGTCGGCGTCAGTCAGAAAGCGGATGGTGCTATAAATCCCTCGGTTTGGCAAGTCAGCTTGCCAAACCGATAATCCGCAGGGTAAGGAGTGTGTGGAGCGTGTGGAGCGTGAGGAGCATGAAGACAATCAGCCCGTGCCGCCCACCGTGAGATCCTCGATGCGCAAGGTCGGCTGACCAACACCCACCGGCACGCTCTGCCCGTCCTTGCCGCAGACACCAACGCCGGAATCAAGGCGCATGTCATTGCCGATCATGGACACTCGATTCAGTACATCCGGGCCGTTGCCAATCAGCGTGGCGCCCTTGACCGGGTAGGCGAGCTTGCCGTTTTCTATCATCCAAGCCTCGCTGGCCGAAAAGACGAATTTGCCGTTGGTGATGTCAACCTGGCCACCACCAAAGTTAACCGCATAGAGACCATTTTTTACCGAGGCGAGGATTTCCTCTGGGTCGCGGTCACCGCCCAGCATGTAGGTGTTGGTCATGCGTGGCATGGGCAGGTGGGCATAGGATTCGCGCCGGCCGTTGCCGGTTGCGGGCATTTTCATCAGCCGCGCGTTCAGCGTGTCCTGAATGTAGCCTTTTAGGATGCCATCTTCGATCAGGGTGGTGCACTGAGTGGGATTGCCCTCGTCATCGACGTTCAGGGAACCGCGACGGTCAGCGATAGTGCCGTCATCAACCACCGTGACGCCTTTGGCTGCAACGCGCTGGCCGATACGGCCAGAGAAGGCGCTGGATCCCTTGCGATTGAAGTCGCCTTCCAAACCGTGACCGATCGCTTCATGCAGCAGCACGCCCGGCCAGCCCGGTCCTAGTACCACGGTCATGGGACCTGCCGGCGCTGGTCGTGATTCAAGATTGACGAGCGCTGCGTTCACCGCTTCGGCGGCATATTTTTCCAGCAGTTCATCGCTGAAATAAGCAAAGTCATAGCGACCACCGCCGCCGGCAGTACCCACTTCGCGGCGGCCGTTTTGCTCGGCGATTACCGTCAATGAGAGCCGCACCAGCGGGCGAATGTCCGCCGCGATCACGCCATCACTGCGAACCACCAGCACCACATCATGCTCACCGGCCAGACCGGCCATGACTTGCACGATGCGGGGATCCTTGGCACGCGC
>CAMBJI010000087.1 GCA_945867725.1 Bordetella parapertussis | reverse complement strand
GGCGCATGGTTTTACCGCCCAGACGATTCGCGAGTTGTTCAGCGCGCTCGATCGTACGGTTGGCAATCGTCAGTGTTTTGGGATGATGCGCCGCGAAGTGGGTGGCGCACAATTCGATCATTTCACCAGCACCGATGAACAGTACGTGCTGGTCGGCGAGCTTGTCGAAAATTCGTTCGGATAAGCGCACCGAGGCCGCTGCCATCGAGACACTGTGCGCGCCGATCTCAGTGGTGGTGCGCACTTCCTTGGCAACCGCAAAGGTACGCTGAAACATTTGATGCAAATAAGTGCCCAGTCCGCCGGCTGCTTCGGCCTGACGGACCGCATCTTTCATCTGGCCGAGAATCTGAGGCTCGCCAAGCACCATGGAGTCCAAGCCGGAGGCCACGCGGAAGGCATGGCGAACCGCATCATCCTGCGGCAGCGCATATAAGTAAGGCCGAAGTTCTGCGTAAGGCAGTTTGTGATAATCCGCCACAAAATGCGCGGTCGCATCAATGGCTGTTTCTATTTGGCCGTCGTTGGCGCTAGCACCGTAGATCTCGGTTCGATTACAGGTAGAGAGAATCGCGGTTTCATGGGACTGCCGCCCTGATTCACCAAACCACGCACACGCAGATGCCACTGCCTGACCGAGCTGGTCGGCCGGGAAGGCTACTTTCTCGCGGAGCGAGACAGGCGCTGTGGTGTGATTGAGCCCTACGGCGAGCAGTTGCATGCGGGTTGCCGGGAAACGTTAATTCGAATCTATTATAGCCGCTGGTCGTCAGCACTCAGAGCGGCAATGATTAAATAAAAACCAGAATATCGCGCGGCTAAAAAAGGGGGAAAAGTCCCTGATTTTCCTGTCGCCGCTTCGTACGGGCACGCTGACGAGCCGTAAAACACGGATTCATTCAGCATCGCCCCAGCCTTTGATTTGCTCCAGCCGGTAGCCATAACTGTAGACCGGCGCAAGCCGGAATCCCCGCGCAGGCTGTAGGCCTAGCTTGGTTCTCACCCGGGATACATGGGTATCCATGCTGCGGGATGAAAACTCTGCATTCTCCGGCCAGACCGACTCGAGGATAAACGCACGGGACAGGGGTTTGCCTATATGTCGAAAGAACAGCAGCGCAAGCCGGAATTCTTTTTCGGTCAGGCGTATGACCTCGCCACTCAGGCTGACCTGGGCTGCGTGCGTATCAAATAGGTAAGACCCGAGCACATGACGATCTTCTGCCTTGGCGCTGGCTGAGTGAAATCGCATTTTCAGCACGTTAACTCGTGTGACAAGATCCGCCCGCCTAAGGGGTTTAAGCAAATAATCGACGGCCGGATGATTTAGCAAGACGGTCTGCGCATCCACCTTTGAGCGCTCCGTCACCAGCAGCAGAGGCACGATCGGAGATCGCTGGTCGATGGCGTCCTTGAGGTGTTGTACATCGGTAGCCGTTGGCCAGTGCACCACCATCAGATCAATCTCGCCTTTGCGCAGACGCAAGAGCATCGCGTCCATGCAGTCCAGGCGATGCAGTTCATTCGCTGGCGCGCTTAGCCAGCTGGTTAATTGTTCGCCTTGAGCAGCGTCGTTATCTAGGATGGTAATGCGCATGAAGCTCGAAGGGGCTGGTGTGGTTGTCCGACTTGAAGGTTTGAATTACTGACGCAATATTTTTACACGGCCTGCCGCCCTGTCCGCCTAATCAACTGAAGAATTTTTCAGCTCTCAGGGAAACGCATTGCCGCCTGCGCGGCAAGCCCGAAAAATGCCACGGCCTTTTCTCGCGGTTATTCGCAGACATGATTGAAGAGCTGCTCTGCGCGAGAGCCTGGTCCAGCTTCGGTGAACGTCATGGCGCCTGTGTCCTCCGAAACCGGCTTGCCGGTGCCCATGCCTTGCGGATGTCTGGACGTGCTCAGCACCCGCCATTTACGCGCGCGGCATTGATACTCGACTGCATAAAGCACCGATTGATACGGCTTGCCAGAGGGGTCTGTGGCGGCGCTTTTCAGATCATGCAAATCCCATACAAAGGCGGTATCGCCCATCTTGCGGGTGCGTAGGCTGTCGAAGTACATCAGACTTTGATCGCTCTCTGCATAGCGAACCCAGTTCTGGGCTAGTACTGTTGTGGGGATCAACGCAAGCAGAATTGTCAGTAAGGTTTTCATGTTGGTGATCATCAGGGGAAAAAGACATATTCGTTGCATTGTATGATGCGCTATCACTTTTCCGGATGACTGAGATGAAGTTTGCCATTCTGCTGAACTCGTTGGTGGGGTTGCTCCTGCCGCTGGCCGCGCTCGCGGCGGATGTCCAATACGACTGTGAGGGCAAGCGGCGCTTTGAACATCGCGGCGTACCGTCAACAGTACCGGTGGATGCGCGGCATCGCTACGAGGTAAGCGGTCTGAAGATGGAGGGCCTGAACTGCAAGCTCAGCGATGAACTCATTAGCTGCATGGGCCTGACGCCCGAGAGCGCGATGCGCAAGGTAGTGATCGATCGTATCGCCATCACTGTCAGCGATACGCTAGAGATGCCGACCTCGATGCTGATTTTTGAAGGTCGCTGCAAGTAATTCACCCTTTGGCACAATTGTCTTCCTCACCCATCGTCATCATTGGTGCCGGCATCGCTGGTGCGAGCATCGCTCGCCAGTTCGCCAGCAGAGGTAGGGCCGTCGTCGTGCTGGAGCGTGAACAGCCCGCCTCTGGTGGGTCGGGCAATCCCGTCGCAGTCGTGCGCCCCGAGCCCGGTGGCGCCGATAATCCGATTGCCGAATTTTCTGCGGCCGGTGTGCATTGGCTGCAGCACTGGCTTACCCAGCATGGCGCCTCAGTGCCGCACGCATTTTGCGGCGCATTTCGGATGACCCGCGATCAGCGACGTCACGACAAGCTGCGTGACTACGCGAGCGCACGCCCGCATGACGAGATCATGGAAGTCAGCGGCGCGGCGGCGGATAAGCTCTGCGGACAGACACCCGCCAGTTCGGGATTTTTTTTGCCACAGGCCGGATGGCTAGAGCCCGTCGCACTCGTTCATGCCATGCTCGATCATCCACTGATTCAGGTGCATCCCCACGCTGAAGTCACCAGCCTTGTTCGGCATGCCGAACATTCATGGCAGTTGAGTCTGTCTGACGGTGAAATTTTTTATGCTGCTCAGGTCGTGATGGCAACTGCCTATGCAACGCAACTGAGCCCGGTACCCTTGGCAGTGGATCGTGCCCGTGGCCAGTTGTCCGTCGTACCCGAACAAGCTGATCGGGCGATTCATGTGATTGTTTGTCGCGACGGCTACATCACGCCAGCCATCAACGGCGTACATACGATAGGTGCGACGATTCAATATGACGATGAGGATGCGTATGCTCGCAGGACGGATGATCTGGAAAATTTCCAGCGCTTGCAGCGTTTGTTACCTGAGTTTGCCAAGGATCCTGGCGTGGTTTTCAGTGGTCGCGTCGCATGGCGGGCGACAACGCAAGACAGATTGCCGCTGGTGGGCAAGATCGCCGAAGGTTTGTCTGTGAGTGTGGGACATGGTTCGCGCGGCATCGCCTGCGCGCCGCTTTGCGCAGAATTTTTGGTCGCAGCGCTGTGCGGCGATCCTTTACCGATGGCGAGTGAATGGCTGCAGCGGCTGGATCCTTTACGCTTTGGTCCGCGTTGAGCCGGATTGATCCGTACTGATCCGCGTTGATCCGTGGCTACTTGGGTTGACTTGTGGTGATAATTTTTAGCTGAACAGACGTGCCAGTTCGGTACCGGGCTCCGGGGCGCGCATGAAGGCTTCACCAACCAAAAACGCATGAACGTCAGAATCACGCATGCGTTTGACATCATCTGGAGCGAGGATGCCGGATTCGGTGATCACCATTTTGTCAGGCGAGATGCGAGGCAAGAGCTTGATCGTGGTGTCCAGGCTGGTCTCGAAAGTGCGCAAATTACGGTTGTTAATACCCAGCATTGCCGTTTTCAGTTTGAGCGCAGCGGAAAGCTCATCGGCATCGTGAACCTCGACCAGCACGCCCATACCCAGTTCATGCGCACAGGCTTCGAGTTCGGCCATCAGACCGTGGTCGAGCGCGGCCACAATCAGCAAGACGCAATCTGCACCCCAGGAACGTGCCTGGTAGATCTGGTATGGATCAATGATGAAGTCTTTGCGTAGCGCAGGAATATCGCAGGCCGCACGTGCCTGCTGCAAGTATTCTTGCGCACCTTGAAAAAAATGGACATCCGTCAGAACAGACAAGCAGGCGGCACCATGATGCGCATAGCTTTGCGCGATCTCAGCAGGCTGAAAATTCTCACGCAACACGCCTTTGGAGGGCGATGCTTTTTTTATCTCGGCAATGACTGCTGCTTTACCTGAGTCGATCTTGTTGCGCAGGCTGGCTTCGAAGCCGCGAATCTGTGCGCGCGAAGGCGTGTCAGATTCCACGTCGCGGCGCAGGCTTGCCAGATCCTGATGTTTTTTTGCGGCGGCGACTTCGTCGGCTTTTACATCAAGAATTTTTTTTAGAATGTCAGACATGGTAAGTGTAGATATTTTTTTAGTAGCTTTATGAGGCAGCCAGTTTTTGCGTGAACTGTGCGAACTGATCGAGTTTTGCGCGCGCAGCGCCGGAGGCTAATGTTTCCTTTGCGTGTGTAACGCCAGCTGCGATACTGCTGGCTGCGCCGGCAGCATAGAGTGCAGCACCGGCATTGAGCATGACAATGTCGCGTGCCGGACCCGCCCGGTTATCTAGTGCCTCAAGAATTTTTTCTTTGGATTCTGCTGCCCCAGCGACCTGCAGATGTCGACCGGAGGTCATTTGCAAACCAAAGTCTTCCGGATGGATATCGTATTCACGAATTTCGCCGTTCACCAGCTCGCCCACCATGGTCGCAGCACCGAGTGAAACTTCATCCATGTTGTCACGGGCCCAGACGACGAGTGCATGTTTTGCGCCTAGCCTTTGCAGCACGCGCACTTGAATGCCGACCAGATCGGGATGAAATACTCCCATCATGATGTTGGGCGCGCCTGCGGGATTGGTCAGTGGCCCGAGAATATTAAAAATAGTGCGCACGCCCAGCTCTTTGCGAACCGGCGCAGCATGCTTCATCGCCGCATGATGGTTGGGAGCGAACATAAAACCGATACCAGTCTCATCGATGGAGGCGGCGACCTGCTGCGGCGATAGATTGATGTTCACCCCGAGTGCTTCTAGTGCATCAGCGCTGCCGGATGATGAGGAGACACTGCGTCCGCCATGTTTGGCGACGCGCGCACCGGCTGCGGCCACTACGAACATCGTCGCGGTCGAAATATTAAAGGTGTTGGCGCCATCGCCGCCGGTACCGACGATGTCGACCAGTTGGTCGGCATCAGCGACTTCGACCTTTGCGGCGAACTCGCGCATGACTTGGGCTGCTGCGGCGATTTCACCAATCGACTCTTTTTTCACACGGAGTCCCATGGTGAGCGCGGCGATCATTACCGGTGACATCTCGCCGCCCATGATCTGGCGGAACAGTGCCAGCATTTCATCGTGAAAGATTTCGCGGTGTTCAATGATGCGCAGAAGCGCTTGTTGCGGTGTGAGTGTCATGGGCCGCCTGCGATTCAGGTAGTGAGGAAGTTTTTCAAAAGTGCATGTCCGTGTTCGGAGAGGATGGATTCTGGATGAAACTGCACACCTTCGATAGCAAACTCTTTGTGACGCACTCCCATGATTTCACCATCCTCAGTCCATGCTGTGATCTCAAGGCAGTCAGGCAAAGATGCGCGCTCGATTGCCAGCGAGTGGTATCGTATGATCGTATAAGGGCTGGGCAAATCTTTGAACACGCCAACGCCCGTGTGCATGATGGGCGAGGTTTTGCCGTGCATGACTTCCTGTGCACGAATGACGTTGCCGCCGAAAGCCGCGCCGATGCTCTGATGGCCGAGGCACACACCCAGTATCGGCAGCTTGCCAGCGAAATGCTTTAGTACGGGTACCGAGACGCCGGCTTCATGCGGCGTGCACGGGCCAGGTGAAATACAGATACGCGTTGGGCTCAGTGCCTCGATTTGCTCAAGGCTGATTTCGTCGTTTCGATAAGTGCGAACGTCTTCGCCGAGCTCGCCAAAATACTGCACGAGGTTGAAGGTAAACGAGTCGTAGTTGTCGATCATCAGCAGCATGTCAAATCTCCCCGTCCAATCCATCTTGCACTTGCTCTGCCGCTCTTAACACGGCGCGCGCCTTGTTTTGGCTCCGGCCGCTTCGCTTAACCTGCACTGTGTGCAGGTTAGCCTGCACCGAAATAATTCGCGCTGGTAAGTGAGTTGTCATCCGAGTTCTCCATCGAGACCGTCTTGCACCTGCTCTGCGGCTCTCAATACAGCGCGCGCCTTATTTTCCGTCTCCTGCCATTCCATTTCTGGGATGGAGTCGGCGACGATGCCGGCCGCGGCTTGTGCGTAGAGCATGCCGTCTTTGATCACGCCGGTGCGGATGGCGATGGCGAGATCCATTTCGCCGCCGAAGGAGAGATAGCCGCAGGCACCACCGTAGATGCCACGTTTGACGGGTTCCAGTTCATCGATGATCTGCATTGCACGCACCTTGGGCGCGCCGGAGAGGGTGCCTGCTGGGAAGGTGGCTCGCAGTACGTCGAGGTTGGACATGCCGTCTTTGAGTGAGCCTTCGACGTTCGAGACGATGTGCTGCACGTGTGAATATTTTTCAATGATGAATTTGTCAGTGACACTCACGCTGCCAATGTCGGCAATACGACCGATGTCATTGCGCGCAAGATCGATGAGCATCACATGTTCGGCAATCTCCTTGGGATCGGCCAGCAATTCGGCAGCGAGCTGCTGATCTTGTTCCGGCGTTGCGCCTCTGGGACGCGTACCTGCAAGGGGGCGAATCGTGACTTTTTTCTTTTGATCTGGCGTGGTTTCGTTACGCACCAGAATTTCGGGCGAACTACCCACGATCTGCATATCGCCGAAATTATAAAAATACATGTAGGGCGAGGGATTCAATGAGCGCAGCGCACGATACAGCGAGAGGGGTGAATCCACATAAGGCTTGCGTATGCGCTGACCGATTTGTACCTGCATCAGATCACCGGCCATGATGTACTCCTTGGCGCGGGCGACTGCTGCAAGATAATCGGTTTTCGAAAAATCGCGGATGGCTTCTGTGCGAACCGAGCCCGAGGTAACGGGCGCGTCGACCGTGCGACGCAGCATGGCGCGCAGATCTTTCAGTCGCTGTCGGGCGCGCCCATAGGCTTCGGGCTGCCGGGTGTCTGCGTACACAATCAGGTAGAGCTTGCCCGAAAGATTGTCGATGACAGCCAGTTCTTCGGTGAGCAGAAGTTGTATGTCCGGCAGTTGCAGATCATCTTTGGGCGCTGTATTCGCGAGCCGGTGTTCTATGTAGCGCACAGCGTCGTAGCCAAAGTAGCCGGCCAGACCACCACAAAAGCGTGGCATGCCGGGACTGACGGCAACTTTGTAGCGGGATTGAAATTCTGCGATGAAGTCCAGCGCATTGCCGGTGAAGGTTTCAACGACTTCGCCGTTCTGGATGACCTCGGTGCGCTGACCATGCGAGCGCAGTAGCGTGTTGGCTGGCAAGCCGATGAAGGAGTACCGACCGAATCGCTCTCCACCGACGACAGATTCGAGCAGAAAGGTGTTCTTGCCCTGGTTCTGGGTCTGGGCGAGCTTCAGATACAGCGTGAGGGGGGTTTCAAGATCAGCGAAGGCTTCGGCGAGCAAGGGAATGCGGTTGTAGCCTTGTGCGGCCAGCGATTTGAATTCAAGTTCAGTCATGTTTCTCTCC
>CAMBJI010000086.1 GCA_945867725.1 Bordetella parapertussis | reverse complement strand
CAGCTAAGCTAGGCGTGTATGGGTGATGGGTTGGACGATAGCGACGCAGGCGATTCAACAGATTAGAAACGGAGAAGTAATCATGAATAACACGAGCCGCCCACACGATGAAGCAGTGGTCGAGCTGCTGCGCGAAGATCCAACATTTGCAGATGAATATCTTGCTGCTGCGATGGAGGAGGCAAATCAAGATGGCGGGTATGAAGCGTTATTGGCTGCATTGCGTCATGTCGCTGAAGCGCAAGTCTAGAACCAGATAATGAAAACCGTTATTTTGATCTTATCGTTCAATATCTGATGAAGAGGGCTATTCTTGAATATTTTCGAGAGCAAGAAGCTCGAAAAAACTTCATTGCGGTGGCTGAATCCTCTTTCATTCACTACAAGGAAAGTGGGCTTCACATCACGTTAGATGAGTTTGATTCGTGGGTGGATCAAGTTCAACAGTATCCCGGTACGCCACTGCCTACATGCCACAAGTAAGATTGTCGGCAAGGGCGCAATCTGATCTGGCCCGACTTCATTCTTTTCTTCTCTTCTCAGTAAAAACGCAAAGGCCGCTCAGAGAGCGACGCAGACTATTCGTGCGTCGTTTTCTTCTTTGGCTAGGTTTTTTGCTTTCGGAGTCAGCTGCTGCATAAAGCAAAAGGCTGTGGCTGCACAACGAACGACACTGGATCCCGGCCTTCGCCGGGATGACGGTAGGGATTTTATGGTCACCTCAACAAGTACGGTCATCACTTGCATTTGATGACTGCTGAGTGGGCGGATCGAATGCGATCCGAATTTCCCGCTAGCTACCGGCGCACGCCGGGAGCAATGTCATTCATCGTTTTCCGACTGCGGCGCGTTAAGGTCGACATCAATGTTGCCGACTAACGATTCGAGTCGATGGGCCAAACTGTCGCTGATAGCCTGTAGTCGCTCGGGATTGGCGACGATGTCTTGGACTTGGAAATCTAGGATCTTATTAAGTGCTGGATCATCATGATCGCCTGTAGTGGCACGTGTCAGCACCACCTCACCACCAGTGCGGATGATGTACTTAACCTTGTCACGCTTGCGCAGCTGCAGGGCGCGACGCACGATTCCCGGCACCGTAGTCTGGTAGCGGCAGGTTAGTGTGGATTCGGCTTTAAGGGTGGCAGACATGGTTCGCTCTGTGACGTAAGCAGTGGTCTACCGACGGTAATGTAGATGCCTTGTCGGCGTCAATGCAATTGCATTGCCTATCGTGCTCGCCGACTTATGGTCTCGTCTCTGTTTTAAGGGGATTTCTCCCCGATGTGCAAAGCTCAGTTTTTGAGCCATCTCACCTGCAAACTAACTGCCGAAGTAGGGCTCATCAGGGCCGTCAGGTCTTCTCTCGTCTGCAGCCCTTGAGAAAACACTATTTGGGTCGGCGAGCCTTCAGAAATAGTTAGTTTAAAAGCATCCATATTATTTTTGCGCTGGCATCTTGACATCCAACACTGACACTGGCAATATGACAGTGTCAGTGTTGATTAACTTTTCAGGTGGCTTATGGATTTTTTATTGCATTACCGAGCTTTCACCGGAAATGCGGCTGAGTTGGCCAAGGCAGCTGTCGATTGTGCCGCGGCTATCGGGCTGGAGATCGATCCGGACAAAACCAACGAGCGTTTGATTCGCTATTACCAGTCCGAAGGGGTGCTGGATCGACCTGACCGACAGGGCCGCGATTCGGCGTATCACTTCCGTCACTTGGCTCAGCTTTTGAGCGCCCGTCGAATGGTTCTCAAAGGTCTGCCTCTGGCTTTTGCAATGGAACAAAACATTCATCGTAGTACCGATGAGCTGGAGGCCAGTTTGCGCGCTCCCTTGCCCAACGCGGCGGAGATGTTGGTGTCGCGGTTCAAATCGATGGACCCCGGAAAGTCTTCCCTGTCAATGCGCCAAAAGTCTTCGCTAGCGCGACCGCCGATGGCCGTGGTGGATGTGCTGGCTGAGGTGCAAACCATCAAGCGCGATTTGATGGATGAAATTCGAGGTGTCCGTGATCTGAAAGATGAAGTAATGGAATTGCGGCGTGCGCTGATGGATCAGTTACAAAAAAGTGAGGAGGGATACTACAAAATGAGAGATTTAATTGAGCGATTGCATGACACGAATCGACATTTTGAAAAGCTGTTGCATGAGTCCCTGAATCACCAAAAAAATCTGGAACATATGCAATTAGAAATGATGGAAAAGTACAAGATAAACGAATCGCGGCATGAATTCGAGCAGAACGTTATGAAAGAGACGATGCTGGCTCAGCACCAGCAGCTCTTGCAAACAATGGAAGAAAAACTAGAGAAATTCTCTGCAGGCAAATGATGCCTTTTTGCCGAGCAACGATAGAACATAAAAATACGACAGGAGAAGATTATGCCCGCCTCCCACCTTGATATTTCGATTACGCCACTTAGGCCCGCGCTGGTCGACACGGATCGACCTCATCTTGAGGTGCTGGTTCGCATTGGTGTACCAGCTAACCAATCTTCATCGCGCACGCCACTTTCTGTGGCGCTGGTGATTGATCGCTCTGGATCCATGCGTGGCAGTCGCCTAAATGCTGCAAAAGAGGCTACTAAGCAGTTCGTCAATCAGCTGCATGCGGATGACGAGGTCAGTCTGGTGGCGTATGACGAGTCGGTGTCAGTGCCGCTTAACCTGATGGCTGTAAAAAATTTCAAACCATTGCTGCCCGAGCTGCTATCGAGCATTGACGAGGGTGGATCAACCAATCTTCACGCAGGATGGCTTGAGGGAGCCCAGCAGTTAGCACCGCGTAGTGGCACGGATCGGATGTGCCGCGTTGTTTTGCTTTCCGATGGTAAAGCAAATGCCGGGATTCAAAATATCGACACGATTTGCGAGCAAGTATCTCATCTGGCTGCAGCAGGGGTGACCACCACAACGGTGGGTATCGGACTGGATTTCAATGAGCGCCTCATGACGGCAATGGCTATCGCTGGTCAAGGCACTGCGATGTATGGCGACCGAGCTAGTGATTTGTCGGAACCTCTTGAAGCTGAAGCCGGATTGTTGAGTGCTTTGAGCTGGAGAGAAGTCAGCTTAAAGCTGCAAAGCGAATCGACTCGCTGGACGGTTCACAACCCTTACTCTTCGCACGAACCGGATACTTGGATTTTGCCCTCGCTGGCGTCTAACACGGAGGCTTGGGTTGCACTTTCCATTCCAATGGACTGCGCTGTCGAAGCTCAACATGCCTCGGGCAATGGGTCGGCCTTATCCATTTCAATCCGCGCAAAAAATACTGAAGGTGGCGTTCATGCGTTTGAAGCATCTCTGCCAGCGCTTCCAGTGATAAGTCAGGTGGAATATGACGCGATGACTGATGATCCCATGGTGCGCCGGCGGTTTGATGAGATCGAGGCTGCCGATCTCCAGCGCGAAGCCTATCGAGCTGCCAACCAGCGTAATTGGTCGAAGATTTCTCGCATGCTGGATGAACTGGAATTGCGGGCGCGTGATAACCCTTGGCTCATGCAGACCGTTACTGTCATGCGGCAGCTGTTGGCAGAGAAAGATCAGGCGCGCCTGGAAAAAGAATTGATGTATTCCTCGTATAGTCTGTCGGCACGACTGACCGAGAATGGTGAATCGTTGAACTTTAGCGAAAGTGCCGAATCGGGAAAGGCAGCTTTTTTGCGGCGCAAAATTCAGCAAGGCCGTCAATCTGGATCTCGAGAGTAATCGACCGGACGCTTTAGGACATTAGATCCGAGCGCCTCCCATTACCCTAAAGAGTTTTTTGTTTTAAAACGTCATGAGTCACATCAAATGGCCTCAAGAAGGATGCCGAGGCGCTCAAAGGAAAAAAATGAACGAAATAACATGCCCGCACTGTACCAAGGATTTTAAGATTGATGAGGCCGGTTACGCAGATATCCTCAAGCAGGTGCGCGATCGTGATTTCGAACAGCAATTGAGTGAGCGACTTGAGTTAGCCGAACGCGACAAGAATTACGCCGTTCAGCTCGCCACGACTCAAGTAACTGCCGACAAAGATGCTTTGATTCAAGAGCTCAAGGCGAAGATTACTGTAAGCGAGATTCATCAAAAACTGGCTTTATCCGAGGCAGTTCGTACTGTCGAAATTGAACGAGATCAGCTGAAGACGAGCTTGGATCATTTGTCGCTGACGAAGCAACTCTCCGAAAAATCCATCCAGGAGAAATACGAAGTTCAGATCAAGGATAGGGATGACATGATCGAGCGTTTGCGCGACCTGAAATCTCGTTTGTCTACCAAGATGCTTGGCGAGACGTTGGAGCAGCATTGCGAGACTGAGTTCAATCGCATTCGAGCAACAGCGTTTCCGAGGGCTTATTTTGAAAAAGATAACGATGCCCGTAACGGTAGTAAGGGCGATTATATTTTTCGGGATTTTGATGAGAATGGCACCGAGATTGTTTCAATCATGTTTGAGATGAAGAATGAGGCAGATCGAACCACGACGAAGAGCAAGAACGACGATTTTCTTAAGGAGCTCGACAAGGACCGGACTGAAAAAGGCTGCGAGTATGCGGTTTTGGTGTCCGTGCTCGAGCCCGATAGTGAGCTCTACAACACGGGAATCGTTGATGTCTTGCATCGATTCCCGAAGATGTATGTGGTCCGCCCTCAGTCCTTCATGACTATCATTACGCTGTTGCGTAATGCGGCGATGAATTCACTGAAGTACAAGGAAGAACTTGCGATTGTAAAAGCACAAAATATCGATGTTACGAATTTCGAAAATGAGCTTGATTCATTCAAGACTGCATTTAGTAAAAACTATGAATTGGCATCAAGACGCTTTCAAATTGCGATTGATGAAATTGATAAGTCGATCGACCATCTTCAAAAAACTAAAGAAGCCTTACTGGGAACCGACAGAAATTTGCGCCTGGCGAACGACAAGGCACAGGAAGTAACAATTAAAAAGCTGACCAGGGGTAACACAACCATGTCCGCCAAATTTGCCGAGCTCAAGAGCGATGCGACATCGGCGGTCGAGTAAGTCAGGGGGTATTATTTTTTGAATCGATATCATTACATTACGTGAAGCGGGTGGCCGTCTGCAAGCGATAGGCAGCACGGATATCCTTGAAGTAGTTGGGCTCGGTCTTGCTACCTTCGGACACGATGAGTATTCGGTCGTAACTGGCGCGCTGGCCTAGCTTTCGCTCGAGCTGCTTCTTTTGACGCTCTGCGGGCGAGTTATCCCGCGCCATCAGTTAGGCAATCCCAATGAGTGGTTCAGGAAGGGGACGGCTCCGTAGCGACCGATGAGGTAGCCGCGTTCCAGAGCCTCGTTCTTGCGCGGGCTGAATTCGGCTAGTGCCACGAGTGTAGAGGCCTGATCCTTGTCTTTTTCAATGAACCATACTTGGTCACGCCGGAATAAATTGGGGGCATCCAGCAGCGATGTGTCGTGCGTGGTGAAAATGATCTGCGCGCCACCTGTGTTGACGTCGGGCCTATGAAATAGTCTTACCAGCTCTCGTACCAAGAGCGTGTGCAGACTGGTATCGAGTTCGTCGATCACCAGCGTTAAACCTTTCGTCAAAATATCCAGTACCGGCCCCGTCAGGAAAAGCAAATTCCGGGTGCCGTTTGACTCGTCCATCAGATCAAAGACGGCTCTACCGCGCTCTGTCACATGGGAGAAGCGTAGCTGATGTTCTTCTACCTCTTCGCTGCGTACCTCAGTCTTGTTTGCGTCCAGATCGAAATGCACGGCGTGTCCTGGCACTTTGCGGGTGATGACCTCGATGTCGGAAATGCTGATATCAGCAGCGGTGAGAAAAGCGCAGATTTGCTTGTGTCCCTCGGCTTGCTGAAGCATTTGAATCGAAGTCTGAGGGCTGAGCTTTGCTTGCTCATTGAAAATCACGAGTGCTGTCGCAAACCAGTCGAATACCGGGCGCATTGCTTCACTGTTCAGCTGAACGGCCATCGAGAGAAACAGGGAATTTGGGCGCGTCGCGCCTTCCCACAAGTGCTTGGCACCTTTCAGGCCGGGGCCGAATTCGTACACATCCTCACCACTGTCGGCATCAAAGTGCCTTTCAAACCAGCGTTGCGGTTTGAAGGCTTTGTAAACCAGCAGATGCTCGCGAACAATGCGCTGTGACGTGATTGCAAAGCCGTACTGATACCGCACGCCCGCAACGATGAAGGTGACTTCAAACTCGGTCGCCTCGCTGGCAGACCGATCATCTAGCCTGAAAGGCTGTACCCCGTAGGTTTGGCCGGGCTGGATGGCAGTGGCTGACTCCAGTACCACGCCGCGCATGTACTGGAGAGCCTTGATGAGGTTGGACTTGCCCCCGGCATTGGCGCCATAAACGACCGCGCTACGCAAAAGGCCTGGGGCTGCCTTGAGCCCAGTGAACCTGACGTTGGTGTCTCCCAGGGTCTTGTCTTTCGACGCGACAAGGCTGAGCAGGCAGTATCGGCGTCAGCGAAAACTTTCTTGGCAAGGTTGAACGTGGCAGCGAATCCGTTCAGTGGGGCAAGCTCTTTCAAGTGCTTGATGGCTTGGGCGTGCGGGTTATGGTGGATGTGCCTGAGAGCGTTGCGGCCTATTTGCATGATTCAGCGAGTCACTCTACGAACCGCTGAGAGCGGGTGATCAACCACGCTTCGACACCATTTCCCTTGTCTGCAAAGCACTGGGCGTGAAATTGGAAGTTCAGCCTGATCGTGAATCAGTTATTAAAAATGTTGTAGCCAAATCGAATGGAAGTGATCCGCACCTGCTGAAATTCTTTCAGCCACATTTCCGTAAAAACTTTGGCAGGAATGTTTTTCCCGAGATAGTCGCCTGACAGTTCAACCCCCGGAAAACGTCTCTCTAATTGCTGTCGCAATCGTTCTGCTGCATGCGCAGAAGCGTCGGTATTGCTGACTTCTGCATCGAATTCTATCAACGTCATCGCATGCGGTGTCTGAACCGTTAGCCCATAAACAGGCGGCGCGGCATTGCCGCACAACCCTAGGCATGCTTCTTTTGCGCCACCGCCTATGTTCACATCATTGAGCCGGGCAAAGGTGAGTTTGTGCGCCGGTCCTTGCATAAAAAGATTGGCTGTATCAAAAGTACATCGTTCTGAAACGTTTTCGAGTTCGATGGACAAGATCGTTTTATTGTTGTCTTCAACAATGCTTATCAAACAGCCGCCAATATCATATTGACGGCGTTTATCGCTGATGCGTTTGGCCACGCCGGCAATTTTTTCAAAGTAAGCCCTTTGCAGACCGATCATGTCGGCAGACAGTAGTCGATCAAGTTTTGTTTTTCCGGCAGCGGCCGCGTTACTGGACAAAATCAACAGAGCAGCAAGCAGGTACATTTTTTTCATAACTTCGGTCCCTCCCGGCGACCAACTCGGCAATAAGGTCACTGTACAAAACGGGCGCCCACGCGCTTGGTGATGCTCAATTTACCGCCCGATGACTAACGGATTAGCATCTGCCGAGCGACCGCATGCAATGTGCTGTGGCATTTTGCCCAAAAAACTAACGACGAGCACTACATGATCACAAGGACGACCGTTGGGCCTCGCAGAGCGATGATCTTTGGTCCGTCGACTCAAGTTCATCAACTCAAGTCCATCAACTCAAGTGCCCGCCAATCAGATATTGCGAGTTTCATAATTCAGCATGAGCTAAAGGTATGCACAGTCAATTCGGCAGGGGTTCGGCATAGTGCCATTACGATGCAGAGTGAAAGTGGCGACGAGGCGCTGGCCGCAAAGGGTCAGCGTTGCTCTGCACAGTCTCAGCAGGATTTTGATTCGCTGGATCGCTGAATATTAATTTGCTATCGCCATGCCTTTTGGCCGCACCGGGCTTGGCTTCGGGGTGATAAGGTTGGCAACTGCTGGGTGGTCGATGTACACTACGGCGACGCTGTCAAATCA
>CAMBJI010000085.1 GCA_945867725.1 Bordetella parapertussis | reverse complement strand
ATCCCACAGGGGATGATTGTGCCTGATCTCTACACTGTTCCACCCCATCTGTGGCACCTTGAAGCGCGAGCCGTCGGGCTGCAGCTGGCCTTCCAGCTGAAAACGCACCACCTTTCCGGGCATCAGCCCAAGGCAGCTGGCGTCGCCTTCTTCGCTGGCATCAAACAGCATTTGCTCACCCACGCACACGCCAAACAGCGGCTTGTTTCTAGCTGCCTCCATGAGCGCGTCGAGCAGGCCGGATTCGCGCAAAGAACGCATGCAGTCAGGCATCGCGCCCTGCCCCGGCAACACCACACGATCGGCCCGACGAAGTATCTCCGGGTCGCCGGATATGCGAACCTCAGCCTCGGGCGCGACATGCATCAGCGCCTGGGCCACCGAGCGAAGGTTGCCCATACCGTAATCGACGACGACGATTTTATTCATGACATTGGCGCGGACTGTCGTGTGATTTAGCCGCAAAGACTGCGGCTGACATCGGTCAGAGACTGCCCTTGGTGGAAGGAATGATGCCGGCCGCGCGCGGATCCAGTTCGGCCGCCATACGCAAGGCCCGGCCAAATGCCTTGAACACCGTTTCGCACTGGTGGTGCGCATTTTCGCCGCGCAGATTATCAATATGCAGGGTCATGTTCGCGTGATTAACGAAACCCTGAAAGAACTCATGGGTCAGATCCACATCGAAAGAACCAATCATGGAGCGTTTGAACGGCACGTGAAATTCGAGTCCGGGACGACCAGAGAAATCGATCACGACCCGCGACATGGCTTCGTCCAGCGGCACATAGGCATGGCCATAGCGGCGTATGCCTTTTTTATCACCTATCGCGCGAGCAAAGGCCTGACCTAACGTGATACCGACATCTTCCACCGTATGGTGGGCATCGATATGCAGATCACCCTTGGCTTCGATGTCGAGATCAATGAGGCCATGACGTGCGATCTGATCCAGCATGTGGTCAAGGAAAGGTACACCGGTATTGAGCTTTTGCTGACCGGTACCGTCGAGATTGATCGCGACCCGGATTTGGGTCTCGCTGGTGTCGCGAACGACTTCTGCTGTGCGTGGCATGGACATGATGAGTGGTGTCAGGAATTCAGGCTCGATTGCAGCGCCGCCAGAAAGAGCGCGTTTTCTGCCGGCGTGCTCACGGTCACCCGTAAACAATTCTGCAGCAGCGTGTGCATTTTACCGACATTTTTCACCAGTACCTTCTGCGCCAGCAGACGATCGAAAACCTGAGTGCCGCTAAGGCCTGCACGCTCAATGCGCAGCAGTATGAAATTTGCCGCGGACGGAAAAACATGGACGCCCGGGATGGCTGACAGTGCAGCCAACAGGGAAGCACGCTCGCTGCAGATAGCCAATGCCTGTTGGTCCAGCACATCGCGGTGCTCCAACACAAAAGCGGCAGTCGCCTCGGTGAGGACATTGATGTTGTAGGGAGGACGGACCTTGTCGAATTCGGCCAGCAAGGCGGGCGCAGCTGACATATAGCCCAGACGGATACCCGCCAAACCCTGCTTGGAGATGGTGCGCATCACGATCAGATTATCGTGCTCGCTCAGGCGCGGCATAAAGGTTGTGCCCGCAAATGGCTGATAGGCCTCGTCAACAATCACGACGCCACTGTCGCCGACCTCACCAAGCACCGCGAGGATGGCATCGGGGTCAAACAGATTGCCGGTCGGGTTGTTCGGGTAGGCCAGGTACGTGATCGCTGGACGATGACTACGAATGGCATTGAGCATCGCATCCAGATCCAGTGTCAGATCGGATTTCAGCGGCACACCGATGAATTCCATACCCGCCAACTGCGCCGACATCGCATACATCACAAAACCGGGTAGCGGCGCCAGCACCTTCGCCCCGGGCTTTGCACAGGCAACCGAGACGATGCTGATCAATTCGTCAGAGCCATTACCCAGCACCACATCAAATCCCGCGGGCACACCCAGTTGGCTGCGAATCGCTGCTTTGAGACCCGCATACGAAGGTACCGGATAGCGGTTCAGGGCGACAGCAGCAAGCCGCTGGCCGAGTTCCTGCTGCAGATCGGCCGGCAGGGTATACGGATTTTCCATCGCATCGAGCTTGATCAGGCCCGAAGCGTCCGGCACGTGATACGCCGATAGCGCGCGCACATCGGCGCGAATGATGTTTTCAGTCAGGGACATGACACGCTCATTTCATCCGGAATTCAGCAGAACGTGCATGCGCTTGCAAGCCTTCGCCATAGGCCAGCTCGGCGGCGACGCGCCCCAGTGTTTGCGCACCTGCCTCGCTGACATGCAAAATCGATGTGCGCTTCTGAAAATCGTAGACACCCAGCGGCGAGGAAAAACGTGCCGTGCGTGACGTAGGCAACACGTGATTGGGGCCAGCGCAATAGTCGCCCAGCGATTCGGATGAGTAACGTCCCAAGAACATCGCGCCCGCATGCCGGATCTTGTCGGCCCAATGTTTGGGATCGGTCGCCGAAATCTCCAGATGTTCCGCTGCGATCAGGTTGGCGATGTCGCAGGCTTCGTCCATATCGCGCACTTTGATCATGGCGCCGCGATTCGTGAGCGAGGTGCGAATCACCTCTTTGCGCGGCATGTCATCGAGCTGGCGATTAACGCTATCAGCCACGCGCGCCAGATAAGCGGCATCGGGACAAACCAGAATGGATTGCGCGAGCTCATCATGCTCGGCTTGTGAGAACAAATCCATCGCGACCCAGTCAGGATCGGTACTGCCATCAGCCAGCACCAGAATCTCGGAAGGCCCGGCAATCATGTCGATACCGACCACGCCAAACACACGGCGCTTGGCGGCCGCGACATAGGCATTACCGGGGCCGACGATCTTGTCGACCTGCGGAATGGTGTGCGTGCCATAAGCGAGCGCAGCAACGGCCTGCGCACCGCCGATGGTAAACACACGATCGACACCGGCAATTTCTGCGGCGGCCAGTACCAGCGGATTTTGCACACCATCGGGTGTAGGCACGACCATGATGACTTCGGCCACGCCGGCGACTTTGGCAGGAATCGCATTCATGAGCACTGACGACGGATAAGCCGCTTTGCCACCTGGGACATAAATGCCGACGCGATCCAGCGGTGTGACTTTTTGTCCGAGGATGGTGCCATCAGCCTCGGTGAATGCAAAACCATCCGAGCCGCAGGACTGCTTTTGACGCTCGTGATAGCTGCGCACGCGATCTGCAGCTTCGGTCAATGCAGCGCGTCGCTCTGGCGCGAGACTGGCCAGCGCGGCCTGCAATGCCGCACGTGGAATCTCGAGCGCTGTCATGCTGGTGGCAGCGACATGATCGAAACGCTGTGTGTACTCAAGCACTGCTGCGTCGCCGCGCTGCCGCACATCCGCAATGATGCTGGCAGCCGTGCGATCGATGGCTTCGTCTTCCGACGCCTCGAAGGCGAGTACCGCCATCAGTTTGGCTTGAAAGTTTTGGTCGGCGGAATCGAGCTGGCTTATGACAACGGACATGGTTCTATTTTTCACGAAGAGATGCCTTGGCAAAGGCATCAATGATGGGTTGCAGTTTTTCGCGCTTGAGCTTGAGCGCTGCCTGGTTGACGACCAGTCGCGATGAAATCTCCATGATGTGCTCCACCTCGACCAGGTTGTTAGCGCGCAGCGTACTGCCGGTCGAGACCAGATCGACAATCGCGTCCGACAAACCCACCAGCGGGCCGAGCTCCATGGAACCGTACAGTTTGATCAAATCCACATGCACGCCCTTGGCAGCAAAGTGTTCACGGGCGACCTGCACGTACTTGGTGGCGACGCGCAAACGTGCACCCTGACGCACGGCACTGGCGTAATCAAAACCTGACTGCACTGCTACCGACATCCGGCATTTGGCGATCTGCAAATCGACAGGCTGATACAAGCCTTCACCGCCATGCTCAAGTAGTACGTCTTTGCCCGCAACGCCAAAATCTGCTGCGCCATACTGCACATAGGTCGGTACATCAGATGCCCGCACGATCACGACACGCAACTGCGGGTCGCTGGTCGGCAGAATCAGCTTGCGTGATTTCTCGGGATCTTCGGTGACGTGTATGCCGGCCGCTTCGAGCAGTGGCAGGGTCTCGTCGAAGATGCGCCCTTTGGAAAGCGCCAGCGTGAGCATTTGGTTCATTATCGAATTCTCTGTATGTCAGCACCCACCGCGGAAAGCTTCACTTCCATGCGGTCATAACCGCGATCCAGATGATAGATCCTATCGATCAGCGTCTGACCTTCAGCAGCAAGGCCTGCGATCACCAGTGAAGCCGAGGCACGCAAGTCCGTGGCCATCACAGGTGCGCCAATCAAACGAGGTACACCCTGAACGACAGCGGTGTGGCCATCAATTTCAATCGCCGCGCCCAGACGATTGAGTTCCTGCACGTGCATGTAGCGGTTCTCGAAAATGGTTTCGATTATACGGCTGCTACCCTCGGCAAGGCAATTAAGCGCCATGACCTGCGCCTGCATATCCGTTGGGAAGCCGGGGTATTCCGTGGTTCGAAAACCCACGGCCTTCGGTCGACCCGCCATCTGTACGCGAATCCAATCGTCACCCGAAGTCAGTATTGCGCCGGTCTCGCGCAATTTATCGACCACCGCATCCAGCAGATCAGCACGCGTGTGCCGCAACACCACATCGCCGCCCGCCGCTGCGACCGCACACAAAAAAGTGCCCGTCTCAATTCGATCTGCAATGACAGTATGGCTGGCACCATGCAGTGCCGGCACACCGGTAATGCACAAACGATCGCTGCCTATGCCTTCAATCTTCGCGCCCATTGCAACCAGCAGATTGGCAAGGTCGGTGACTTCCGGTTCACGAGCAGCGTTTTCAAGTACGGTCTCGCCGTCGGCCAGCGCAGCGGCCATCATCAAATTTTCCGTGCCAGTGACGGTGATCATGTCGGTCACGATACGCGTGCCGCGTAATTTTTTTGCGCGCGCGTGGATGTAACCAGCTTCGATCAAGATCTCGGCACCCATCGCCTGCAAGCCCTTGATGTGCTGATCTACCGGACGCGAACCAATCGCGCATCCACCCGGCAGCGAGACTTTCGCTTCACCGAAACGCGCCAGCAGCGGACCCAGCACCAGAATCGATGCGCGCATGGTCTTGACCATTTCATACGGCGCTTCGGGACTGTGAATATCTCGACCACACAATTCGAGCAGATCGCCTTTTTCTTCGATGGACAAACCCATCTGCCGCAGCAGCTTCTGCATCGTGGCCACGTCCT
The DNA here is from genome assembly GCA_945867725.1 of Bordetella parapertussis. Lineage (GTDB taxonomy): Bacteria > Pseudomonadota > Gammaproteobacteria > Burkholderiales > Burkholderiaceae_D > Pernthalerella. The sequence continues at coordinate 2,785 of CAMBJI010000085.1, read as the reverse complement.
GCAGCCTGGGCACATTGGCCAGCGCGAGCGTGTCGGCCGTCAGCAGTCCCGCGCACAGAATGGGTAATGCCGCATTCTTTGCACCGGAGATGGTGATGTCACCGGACAGTCGCTTGCCGCCCGTGATACTCAGTTTATCCATTACGGCTGATGTTCTTCCGGAGTGAGCGTTTTCATCGACAGCGCGTGAATTTCTTCACGCATGCGGTCGCCGAGTGCCGCGTAGACGATTTGATGACGCTGTATCAGTCGCTTACCGGCAAAGGCGGGCGAAACAATCAATGCACTGAAATGCTGGCCGTCGCCTTCGACTTCCAGATGCGTGCACTCAAGGCCGCTGGCAATGTAATCTTTAATGCGTTCAGGTGTGGGCAGCATGATTTTGCCTTTTTACAAAAATGAATGGGTTCAGATTAGTGACGCAGTTTGTAGCCACGCTTGAGCAGCCGGATCGCCAGACCCGCCAGCAGTACCAGAAAGCTTAATACGATCAGCAGACTGGTCGTCGGCGGCACATCCGAGTGGCCAAAGAAACCATAACGGAAGCCGTCGATCATATAAAAAAACGGGTTCGCATGCGACACCGCCAGCCAGAAAGGTGGCAGCGAATGCACCGAGTAAAACACACCGGCCAGAAAAGTCGCCGGCACAATCAAGAAGTTCTGAAAGGCTGCCAGCTGATCGAATTTTTCAGCCCAGATCCCTGCCAGCAGACCCATGGTACCCAGAATTGCGGCGCCCAGCAGCGCAAACAGCAGTATCCAGAGCGGGGCCACGAACGAAAGCTTTGCAAACCAGACCGTGATCAGAAAAACGCCAGCGCCAACCGCCAAACCACGCACCATCGCCGCCAGTACGTAAGCGCAATACAGCTCCCAGTGCGACAAAGGCGCCAACAACACGAACACCAGATTACCGGTGATCTTGGACTGGATCAGCGATGACGATGAATTCGCAAATGCATTTTGCAACACACTCATCATCACCAGACCCGGCACCAGAAAGGCAGTGTAGGACACGCCGGGAAACACCTGCACATGCGCCTCCAGCACATGACCAAATATCAGCAGATACAGCATCGCCGTCACAATAGGCGCCGTCAGTGTCTGCGTCGCCACTTTCCAGAAACGCAGCAACTCCTTGTAAAACAAGGTCTGGAAGCCGGTCATGATGATTTGCTCATGATTTGAATAAACACGTCCTCAAGATCGGCCTGATGCAACTGCAGATCTTCGAGTTTTGCGCCAGACATCCGCAACTCAGCCAGCATCGGCTCGACCTCTCCATGGTGATTCACGCGCAAGGTGTATTGCCCTTGGGGCGCCGTGTTCTCAGGATGGGACACCAGATGCGCGAGCGAGGGCGGCAGGCCACCTTCGGCAAGGCGCACCACCAGTTGAGAACCCGAGATCCGGCGAATCAGCGCGGCGGTGGAATCCAGCGCCACCACCTTGCCAGCCTTGAGCATCGCGATGCGATTGCACAAGGCCTGTGCCTCTTCCAGATAGTGCGTCGTCAGCACCACGGTGTGACCTTCGCGATTGAGACGACCGATGAAATTCCACAAGGTCTGGCGCAATTCCACATCCACGCCCGCTGTCGGCTCATCCAGCATGATGACGGGCGGCTTGTGTACCAAAGCCTGCGCAACCAGCACACGTCGCTTCATTCCACCCGACAGGGAGCGCATATTGCTGTCGGCCTTGGAGGTGAGGTCGAGGTTGTGCATCACCTCATCGATCCAGGCATCGTTGTCGCGAATGCCGAAGTAGCCGGACTGCATGCGCAACGTTTCACGCACCGTGAAGAAAGGATCGAAGACCAGCTCCTGCGGCACAACACCAATGCATTGGCGCGCACGACGGTAATCTGACACGACATCATGGCCATGAATGCTCACCTGGCCTTCATCGGCGCGGGAGAGTCCGGCGATGATGGAAATCAGGGTTGTTTTGCCGGCGCCGTTGGGGCCCAACAAGCCAAAGAACTCGCCCTCCGCAATCTCGAGCGATACACTGCCCAGCGCCTGCAGGGTGCCGAAGCGCTTGTTGACATGTTCAATCTGGCTGGCGGCCATGGTGGCAGGAAAGGTGAAAATGCAACGCGCCGCTTAGTGGCGGCGCAAAGTCCCTGATTATAGGGGATTTCCTGAGAGGCAACGGCAAGTTAGGCAGGCACGGAATAAATCCAGATTTTATGGCGAACCACTATCGCTGTGCGATTCTGAGGATAAGGAAAATCACTGGTTTGGCACTGCCTTATTCAGCAGAAAAAGTTTCCGACCTGGTTTAAACATTGCCCACCTGAAGCTCAGTCCTTCAGCAGCTCGGCCACACCATACAAGTCTGCGAGGCTTTGAAGACCCGCGGGAACACCCGCTACGGACAGAGAGAGACCTGCCGACTGCGCTGCGCGCCGCCATACCAGCAAGGCTGCCACTGCCGCTGAATCAAATCGCTCCATACGCGAGAGATCGATGTCGGCAGAACCGCTGCGAATCGCATCCAACCCCGGCTGCAGATTACTGGCCGCATCCTGCATCGTTAATGAGGTGGGAAAATACGCCATGTGTCAGCTTTTTCCTGCTGGGGGCTTGGGAGGAACCACGGCCAACCGGCGATTACGATCTGCCAGCGTCTTGATCAGCCCGTCAATGCCACCTTTGCTGATCTCAGTCGCGAAGCTTCCTTTGTAGGTCTCCACCAACCAGGCGCCAAGGATATTGACGTCATAAATCTTCCAGCCAGTCGCTGTTTTTTCGAGCCGATAATTGAGTTGCATTGCC
>CAMBJI010000084.1 GCA_945867725.1 Bordetella parapertussis | reverse complement strand
CCCAGATCATCATCGCCAGCGTCTGCAACAAAATCGATATGCCGATAGCGGTGATGAGTGGCGCAAGCCGTGGTGCATCACGCAGGCGACGATACGCCACACGCTCAATGAGCACGCTAACGACAACGCACACCGGAATCGCGCCGACGATCGCCAGCATCAGCGCAAGATAGCCGGGAAGCTCCGGGCTGAGGTATTGAATGAGCTGAAGCAGCGACCAGCCGACCATCGCGCCTATCATCAACACATCGCCATGGGCAAAATTAATCAGGTTCAGTACGCCGTAGACCATGGTGTAGCCCAACGCAACCAGCGCATACATGGCACCCAATACCAGACCATTGATTAGCTGCTGCGCGAAAATATCCATGCTTATGCCGGACGCGCCGACAAACCTTTGGGCAAGGGGAACGTCACATGCTCTTCAACGCCGTCGAGCTCGCGCACACTTCTGACGCCGAGTGCTTTCAGTGTAGCGACCACCTCTTCAACCAGAATTTCAGGTGCCGAGGCACCGGCGGTCACACCAATGCGCTGCTTGCCCTCGACCCAAGCCGGATCGATTTGCGATGCGTTATCGACCATGTAGGATTCAACGCCGTTTTTTTGTGCAACCTCGCGCAAGCGATTGGAATTGGAACTACTGGGGCTGCCCACCACAATGACGAGATCAACCTGCGGCGCCATCATCTTGACCGCATGCTGACGATTAGTCGTTGCGTAGCAAATGTCGCCTTTCTTGGGCTCGGCAATGTCAGGGAATCTGGCGCGCAGCGCCGTGATGATCTCTGCTGTGTCGTCAACCGACAGCGTAGTCTGCGATACATAGGCCAGACGATGAGGGTCTTTTACTTCGAGCTTTTGCACGTCATCGACGGTTTCGACCAAATACATACCGGCATCACTTTGCCCCATCGTGCCTTCAACTTCAGGATGTCCCTCATGCCCAATCATGATGATCTCGCGATGCTCATCCCGCATTTTGGCCACCTCGACATGCACCTTGGTCACCAGTGGGCAGGTCGCATCGAATACGAGTAGTCCGCGTTCTTCCGCCTCAGCCTTGATCGCACGCGAAACACCATGGGCAGAAAACACCAGATGACTGCCTGATGGTGCATCGGCCAAGTCTTCAATGAAGATCGCCCCCTTGGCGCGCAAATCTTCCACCACATAGGCGTTGTGCACGATCTCATGCCTTACGTAGACGGGCGCACCAAATTGCGCGAGTGCGCGCTCGACGATTTCGATCGCACGATCGACACCGGCACAAAAGCCTCGCGGCTGAGCCAACAGAATTTCTTTTTCCATGGTTTTTTCCTTCAAGTGCTATCGGGACTAGAGCACACCAATGATGCGAACTTCAAATTTTACGGCCTGGCCTGCCAGCGGGTGATTAAAATCAAATAACGCATCTTGCTCTCCCATCTCAAGCAAAACGCCAGCAAACTGTCCCCCGCCGGGCGCTGCAAAATCCACCAGATCACCGACTTCATAGGCGTGGTCCGGATCCGAATTTTCCTGCAACGTCGATAACGATACTCTTTGCAGTAAATCGGGATTACGCGGCCCGAACGACTCTTCCGATGTCAGATCGAAACTCTGATGCGCGCCCTCGTGCAAGCCGATCAGACAAGATTCGAGAAAAGGCGCCAACTGGCCCGAGCCCACCTGCAGCGTTGCTGGATTCTCGCCAAATGTGCTCACGATGTCCTGGCCACCCACGGTTGATAGTCGGTAGTGCAAAGTCAGGAAAGTGCTGGATGTCACGACGGGCTGTGGCGTATTCGACATAAAAATAAGTAAAAAAACGAGTCGCGCTATTGTAGTCCAGCCCAAGGGACCATCCTAACGCCGCACGATCGGAGGCGCGATACATTGAGGCTCCCCCCTGCCCGAGATACCTCATGCTCATTTCTGACCTGCCCGCCGACCAACGCCCCCGAGAACGCCTGCAGTCCAGAGGAGCACACTCACTCACTGATGCTGAACTGCTGGCCATCGTCCTGCGCACAGGTATTCAGGGCAAAAACGCGATTCAGCTCGGCGGCGACTTGCTGGACCACTTCGGCTCGGTATCAAGGTTGCTGAGCGCCACGGCACTTGAGCTTGCGGAAATCAAAGGCATGGGACCGTCCAAATGCAGTCTGCTGCAAGCAGTAGTCGAACTGGCAAGACGCGGGCTGGCGGAGGAACTGCGCTGCGGCCCTCTGTTGCAATCGCCACAAGCCGTCTCGCAGTTTCTCCGACTGCGCCTTCACGGGCAGCCCTTTGAGACTTTCCTTGGTTTGTTTCTCGATGTGCAGGGCCGGCTAATCGCCTGCGAGGAAATGTGTCGAGGCACCCTGACCCGGGCCCATGTCTATCCCCGAGAAATTGTACGAAGGGCACTGGCTCACAATGCGGCTGCCATGATTTTTGCGCACAATCATCCATCGGGTAGCGTAGAACCCAGCAACATGGACAAAATACTCACCAATGAACTCAAACGTGTGCTGGCTTGCATCGAGGTTTCCCTGCTCGACCATCTGATCGTCAATGATCATGAGGCGTGGTCATTCAAGCAACATGGTCTCTGCTAATCCGGTTTGAAAGCGGTGTCACCACGTCGATTCCTGTCGTAGACTCGCCTAATTGTTAAATATTTAGAGAATATCAAGACACAATTTAAATCTGCAAGTCGTTGAATATTGGCGGTTTTTTCGTTATACTCGCGGTCTTTGCCAAATTCTGGAACCTTCAAGGAGTCTGCTGTGTCACGTGAATGCGAAGTTACCGGGAAAAAGCCGATGGTCGGCAACAATGTTTCCCACGCCAATAACAAAACCAAACGTCGCTTTCTGCCCAACCTGCAGAACCGCCGCTTCTGGGTCGAATCAGAAAACCGCTGGGTCCGCATGCGCGTCTCCGGTGCGGGTATTCGGGTCATCGACAAGCTGGGCATTGATGCTGTGCTGGCTGACATGCGCGCCCGCGGCCAGAAAATTTAAACGGATTTAAGTAAAGGAACTTCATCATGGCAAGCAAAGGCCGCGACAAAATCAAACTGGAATCGACCGCAGGTACCGGTCATTTCTATACCACCGACAAGAACAAGCGCACGATGCCGGAAAAAATGGAGATCATGAAGTTCGATCCCAAGGCACGCAAGCATGTGATCTACAAAGAAACAAAGATCAAATAAACTCTTGAGTCTCAAACGTCTCAAACAAAAAACCCCGCAGTTCACACTGCGGGGTTTTTTGTTTCAAAATTCCGATTACGCGTAGCTGCGCAGGCGAAGGGAGAACTCCTGCAATGAACGTATGCCCGATGATTCGGCACGCGCACACCAGTCACGTAATTGCTGCAGCAACTGGTCGCTGCTGGCATGCGAACGCTCCCAGAGGGTCGAGAGCTCGACTCGCATTTCATGCATAGTCTTGAGCGCGCTGCTGTGCTTGAACACCTCGGAAAGCTGCTGCTGCTGTTGCTGCTCCAAACTCGCCGGTTCCCGCTGCATCAGCTTGCGCGAGGATTTCAGGAAACTCGATTCAAGTTTGGATTTCTCGCGAATCTGCACGAGCTCATCGCGCCATGCGCGACGCACCGAGCTTGCGTAAGTCGCCATAACGTCATAGCGGTTGGCAACGATTGATTGCAAGGTATCCAGATCGCACACTAATTTTTGACGATCAAAGCGCGGTTCTGGAGCAATCTTCTTGACCTTTGCCAGTCCGAAGAAAGCCAGGATGGAGATGTAAAGCCAACCGATATCGAACTCGAACCACTTCGCAGACAACTTGGCGGATGTACCAAACGTGTGGTGGTTATTGTGGAGCTCCTCACCGCCGATGAGAATGCCAATCGGCAGCACATTGGTCGACGCATCCTTACAATCGTAATTACGGTAACCCCAGAAGTGGCCGATACCGTTAATGACGCCAGCAGCCGTCACAGGAATCCAAGCCATCTGAACCGCCCAGACTGTCAGACCCAGCACGCCGAAGAGCATCACATTAATCACCAGCATCAACGAGACGCCCAGCGCCGAGTGCTTTGTATAGACGTTACGCTCGATCCAGTCATCCGGCGTGCCATGGCCGTATTTCTCGGTAGTCTCGCGATTCTTCGCTTCCATGCGATAGAGTTCGGCACCCTCGAACAGCACTTTCTCGATACCCAGTGCGACCGGGCTGTGCGGGTCTTCGATGGTCTCGCATTTCGCGTGATGTTTGCGGTGAATCGCAGCCCACTCTTTGGTGACCATACCCGTGGTCATCCACAACCAGAAACGGAAGAAGTGGCTCGGAATAGCATGCAGCTCGAGCGCACGATGCGCCTGGCAGCGAGGCAGGAAAATAGTGACTGCGGCGATGGTCACGTGAGTGACCGCCAGCGTGACCAACAGTATTTGCAAGCCAGATGAATGCGTGAGGCCATTCATCAAAAAATCGAGAACAGCATCCATCACAGGATTTGAGCTCATTGTTTCTCCAAAATTACCCGAGCCTTCAGGCAATCCCTTGCGGATCACCATTGTTACGGCCCAACAGCGCATTGTACGTGTTTTTGATCATCTCAGGCCTGATTCTCATCTGGATCTGCAGGTAAAGGCTTACGAATCAATGACTTGTCAGTCTCATCTTTCACCGATGATTCAGCCCTCGCCTGACCGGGTAAGCGCACGCCATGCTGCCGGCACAGGCGCCAAAGCTCGAAATTGACTGCGGCGCGCACGTTGCCCGCACCATTTTCCGGGTCGGCAATCCAGAAACCCGCCTCGAGCTCCATACCCTCAGCGGCAAACCGTGACAGCAACGCTGTCGGCATGGGAGTTTTCAGAATCCGGGGAATGCGCTGCATGGCTTCCACCATATCGGGCAGCAGCGCCTCAACATCCGTATCCGGGCCCACCAACATCGTGGTTGCCAAACGCAGCTGACGATCACTCCGAGTTAGATTCTGTACCGGCGAGGACACCAGCATTTCATTCGGAATCACCGCAGCGGAACCATCAAGCGATTTGATCAAGGTGTAACGCGTATTGATTTCAGCCACCTCGCCACTGAAGCGGTCAAGGTGAACGATGTCGCCAATGGACAAGCTGCGCTCCAGAAGAATCACAAATCCAGACACATAACTGCTCACCAACTTCTGCAAGCCCAATCCAATACCCACTCCGAGAGCGCCGCCAAAAACCGAGAGGACGGTCAGATCGATACCGACAATTGAAAGGCTGACCAGAACGGCAATGAGGATCAACGAAGCCCGTAAAACGCGTGCCATCACTGCACGCAGCGACGAGTGCATCGTCTCCAGATGCATCAGGCGCTGCTCCAGCGCAGTGGCTGCCCACATGGCAAGCACTAGCGTAATAAACACCCAAAACAGCGCCTGCAAGACCACAATCAGTGGCTCTCGATGGCGTCCCAGTGGGACGGTAGTCTCTTCGAGATACTGCACAAATTCCGGCCAGAGGCCTGTGATGTAGAGCGCGAGTCCACTCCAGACCAGCACGGCAAAGCTTTGCTCGAACACCTGCAGGAAAACGCCGACCCGTCCTTCTTTCCCAAATGCTTTGCGAACCAGGAAAAATCCCACGCGAATAAGCAGGAATGAAAGCCACAGCGGTAGCACGATACGCAACAGGCCTGCGTGCTGCCAGCGCCCCATCACCAGTGCAGCCAGCGCCATCAGCACGACAATCAGCAAGGGTGTGAGTACGATCTGAAAGCTGTCGAAGGGCACTTGAAAAACGCCGTGGTGATCATGACGCGCCGAGAATTTTTTCATCAACTGCTGCGACATCAACCAGCCGACCAAAATACAGCCGCCCAACACCAACAGCTGCAACAACAGATCGGGATGAGCAAACTCAACCTGCAGGTCAACCCAGAGCGGATTTGCCATCACATTACTCATGGCACACCTGCCGGTCTGAAGACCATGGCATCTGCACGATGGCGTTCCCAGTTTTGTCTAAATCGGTGTGCCAACGCGAGGTTGCCCCGAATAAGAAAAAGATTTTCCGAATTCATGCGCTGCGCGCTCCGAGTAAAGTTATAGCTGCCCGTGACGACCACCACATCTTGCGTACCGTCATCAATGATCATTATTTTATTATGCGCATTGCGATAACGCGTCTCCAGCCAGACAGGTATACCCTTGTTGGCCAAGGATGCCAGTAAAGAAGAAGGGTTATCTGCATGCTGACGGGCATCGGCCAGCACGCTGACCGACAGCCCACGCTGTTTTGCCGCAATTAGGCTAGCGGCTATCGGACGACTGGTCAACAGATAGGCCTGTACTAGTATCTCCCGCCGTGCTCGCCCCAGAGTCTCCAGCAAAAGCGATTCTGCATCATCCCAAGGCGGGAAGGCCACCTGCACCGTACCCTGCGCAGGCATCACAGGAATAGCCTCGCCTTGGGCTTGCGCCAGCGCGACAAAAGTCAGTAACGAAGCTATACAAAGACATGCGCAATAACGCATCGTCCTTCGCATTGCTATTTAGCCCGCTCCAGGGCGGCTGCAAAGAAACCATCGGTCTGATGCAGATGCGGCATCAGCTTCAGATAATCCCCCATAACCAATTCGATTTTCTGCTCTGCCAGAATCTGCGCCATCGGACGCAAGGTGAATGCCGGATACTTTGCGAGGAACTGTTCGACGATATGTTCGTTCTCCTCGACCAGCAAACTGCAGGTCGCATAAACGAGAAGGCCACCCGGCTTGATCAGGCGCGCCGCACCTTCCAGTATCGATAACTGCTTGGCATTGAGCTCATCGATGCCAGCAGCAGTCTGTCGCCACTTCACATCAGGATTACGGCGCAAGGTACCAAAGCCGCTACACGGCGCATCCACCAGCACGCGATCGATCTTGCCCGCCAAACGCTTGATCTTTGCGTCATTCTCATGCGCGATCAGCACCGGGTGCACATTCGACAGCCCACTACGCGCAAGCCGCGGTTTAAGGCGCGCGAGACGTTTCTCGGAAATGTCGAACGCATACAGTCGGCCCGTATTTCGCATCAGCGCACCGAGTGCCAGTGTCTTTCCACCCGCACCAGCACAAAAATCCACCACCATCTCGCCCCGCTTCGCACCCAACACCTGTGCCAGTAACTGACTGCCCTCGTCCTGCACTTCAATCGCGCCCTCTTTGAACAACGGCATGTTTTGTAATGCAGGTTTTTTTACGAGTCGCAATCCCAAGGGCGCAAATGGTGTCAGTTCTGCCGTGATACCCGCCTCGGTCAGCGCCAACGTCGCCGCATCGCGCGTCGTCTTGAGCGTGTTTACGCGCAAATCTAGCGGCGCCGGTCGGTTCAGCGACTCCGCCACTTGCATGGCTTCCTCACTCCCCCACTGTGCAGTAAACCGATCCAGTAACCATACGGGTAAATTTGCCCGCATGGCCACGGGCAAGGCGCTGCGGTCAATCGAGATGACATGGGTGAGCCATTCGACTTCCTGCTCACTCAGCCCGGGCAAGGCATCCATCCCCGCCACGTCTGCCAAGCCCAGCAAAGCCATGCGGCGCATTAGCGGTCCACTGCCTGACTCGGCGAAATTTGTGTAAACCAGACGATGACGCAGTAATGCGTAGATCGCCTCGGCAATCATGCCTCGCTCACGACCACCCAGACGCGGATGGTCACGAAAACAACGCGACAGCACAGTGTCGGCTGGCGCTGTAAAACGCAAGACATCGCGCAGAGCATCTTCGGTGCCGCCGATGACTGCGGGTGGCAATCTCATGAAAAATCCTTCAGGTTTGACGCTTGCAAAAGCGTTGAATGAACAGAGGGCCGGGCACTTGTCACTATTACGTTAGGCTGGTGACCAAGCGCGAAGTGGGATCAGGCGGAATGGCGGACGATGTGCCCCTCCGTGAGCGTATATCGACCCTCAATAAAATCACGTACGGCGCGCGGGTAAATCACATGTTCCTGTTCTAGCACGCGCGCTGCCAGTGTGTCTTCGGTATCCGTATCCAGCACTGGAACAGTCGCTTGTTCGATGATGGGGCCATGATCCAGTTCAGGCGTCACGAAATGAACCGTGGCGCCATGAAACTTCACACCGGCCTCCAG
>CAMBJI010000083.1 GCA_945867725.1 Bordetella parapertussis | reverse complement strand
CTGCGCGGCACCTTGAATGAGAAAACAAAACAGACGACTACACATGTAGAACTGTCCGAAAAAGGCTTGTGGACGGGGGTTCAAATCCCCCCAGCTCCACCAAATGCAAGTTCAAAGGCCGCTAGGTTTCACCACCTGGCGGCTTTTTTCTTAGGTAAATCAGGGGTTTCAGCGATAAGGGTGACCAGCGACAACCATTGACAGCTAAAGTCAAATGGGGGTACAAACGGGGGGAGAACTGGCGAAAACGGGGGGATTTTGGTGTTGTACCCCCAAAGGCCGTACCCCCACTAGGAGCTATACCCCCATGCTGACCGAAGCCGAATGCAAGAACGCGACTTGCCCGCCAGACAAAAAACAAGCCCGGTTTGCTGATTCCGGCGGTATGTACCTGCAAGTCAGCCCGGCAGGATCGAAGCGCTGGTTTCTGAAGTACCGTGTAGGCGGAAAGGAAAAACAACTGGCTTTGGGCAGCTACCCAGACGTTTCGTTGAAATCGGCACGTTTGGCCCGTGACGCGGCCAAACTCCAAAAATCCGAAGGCACAGACCCCGTTCAAGCTCGCAAGCTGAATAAGCTGAAGGCATCCAGAAATTCAGGCGACACCTTCAAGGCCATTGCCCTAGAGTGGTTCGGTAAACAAGCACCTCAATGGAGTGAAAGCCATGCATCACGGATGCTGAGGCAGTTGGAGCGTGATTTGTTTCCTTGGATTGGGGAGAGACCCATTGAACAAATCCACGCCATGGAATTGTTGGCGGCACTGCACAAGGTGGAGGAGCGCGGTGCACTGGAAACCGCAGATCGCGCCTTGATGCTGGCGCGGCAGGTCTGGGAATACTGGCTTCCCACGGCAGGCGTTGAGCAGCGCAATATCACCGAAGGGTTGAAAGCTCGGCTAACCCCCTACAGAAGCAAAAGCTTTGCAGCCATTGTTGAACCGAAACGGTTTGGTGACTTGATGCGGGCTATTCAAAGTTACAAAGGTGGGCCAATCGTTCGCACGGCCTTGCAATTGGCCCCATTGCTTTACCAAAGGCCTGCCAACCTGCGAATGATGGAGTGGGCAGAGCTTGATTTAGATGGGGCGCTGTGGACTATTCCCAGCATGAAAATGAAGCGAACCAAAGAGGAAAAAGAAAATGGCGAAGACCATACGGTGCCGCTTCCAATTCAGGCAGTTGCATTGTTGAGAAACCTTCAACCTCTGACAGGTCATGGCGTTTATGTATTCCCCGGTGAACGCCGCCATGACAGGCCGATTTCCGACAACAGCGTTCGCAGTGCTTTATACGCGCTGGGTTTTGGCAAAGAACAAACATGGCACGGTTTCAGAGCCAGTGCACGCACTATGTTGGTGGATGAATTGAATCTTGATCCACTAGCCATTGAAGCCAATCTAGCCCATGCTGTGAAGGACTCCAACGGACGAAGTTACAACCGTACTCAGTATTTGAAGCAGCGCGCTGACATGGTGCAGCAATGGGCTGATTATTTGGATAGGCTTGCAGAAGGAGGCGAGGTCTTTCAATTTAAAAGGGCTTGAATAAACAGGTCCGTATGAAGCAACTCTTAAGGATCAAGCGATGCACAAACCCAATCCCAAGAAGGCGGCGGACAACCCGCTGGCGGCGGCACTGCTGGGGGCAGTGCTGGTCAAGGCGGGCAAGGAGAACAACAGCAGGGCTCAGTCCCAAGCGGGAATGGAGTTGATCAAGACGGCCGAGGCCAATCAGGACAAGATGCCGACACTTGAGGCCGACAGCAAGATGGCCAAGGCGATCAAGGCGATGAAGCTAAAAAAGAACTAATCTCGGTGCTTTCGCGTGGCAACCCGGACGGTACCGGCTTTGCCCTTCAGGCGGGTCAAATCAAAAGCAGAATTCAATTGGATGCCTGGGTCTGGGCGGTCAATCTCCAGTTTCGCTCGCCATCGCCGAACACACTGAAGCGTTGGGCAATGGATCATCGCGTCCTGCTGCACCCTCCGGCGCAACTCCCCAGGCGGATGGAAGTGTAATTAAACAAGCCAGTGAAGACAATGCTGGCTAATCAAGAAAAAGCATTGACGAGAACAGAAGAATTCAGACAATGACGCCATTCAACGATGTGAATGAAAAGGGAGTGGGGGTTCGCAGACGGGATTTTCTGGTTGCTCAAGGATTTGCGCGTGGTGAAAAAATCTACGCCAGAAAAGGCGAAGCCCTAGCAATGGCTAGGGCTTCTACTGCGGCGGCTCCGGCCATACTTGCCTTGCACCGTTTACCCGTCAGCTGAGCTATTCTAATAACCCAAGATCACGAGGTCTACAAAATGTTCCCAATCGGCTGATAGAACATCAGGGACAACCCCCGACCATTCAACCTTTCGATTGGAGCCAATCAAATGTTAAGCAATGTTGAGTACGTGTATACGAAAAGGGTCTGTGAACTTCTAGGGCGCTCGGGGCTCCAATTGCCCCGCCTACCTAGCTTGAACACCGACCCAGTGAAAACGTTAGCTGATATGAAATTAGATTGCCATGGGAAGACAAAAATAAGAAGATTAATGTTTGTTTTATCCTGAGATTGAGCAAAGGTCAAAAAATGAAAAGCAAAGAAGATCTGGATATAACAAGCATGGATCAGAAAAATCCATTGCAGCTGGAGCAGGCCAACTCACCCAAAGCGAAAATTGGTTATTCGCGAATCGCAACCATGCTCTCGCCCTCTGAAATCGAATCCTTGAGGCAGGAAGCTAAGGCCGACCATCTTCGAGTGATGGAAATTCTGGCCAAACAAGCCAACGCAAAATAAACAGGTCTTGATCGAAAAGCTTGGAAGTTTCACTAGTCTTTTTATTCACCTGAATCGTCTGGAATTGGTATCGCTCTTTCCAAGGGCGGGAGTGCAAGCCATGTTCCATCAGCTAGGCACTCTCTGCGATGGTCCAATTCATAATTAGGATCTTCGAAAGGTTTCATATATATGACGCGGTACGCATTGCCCACCTCCTCTTTGAGCCAAGTGGTTAGGTGCATACCTCGCTGGTGAAAGGCGTCCCAATCCCAATCACTGGCGTTGTAGTTTGAGTAGTAGAACTCAGGGCGATCAAACTCGTTTGCCCAATCTGCAAATTTTTGCCATAGACCTTCTGACATCGGTTGGTTTTCATCCCACCAAGTGCCATCGCTTATGTTTGGCCCGACACCTCGCTGTTCCGGTTTGGTGACGATCCACAAGAACGGCGCAATTCCATATTCCGGCAATACAGTCAGGATGGGGACGAACTCTCGGGAGTTCGTTTCAGTGCCGTCTGGTTTTGTTGACATTTAAATTCTTCTGTTTGAGTGCCCTTGAGCAATTCAGTTTGAAGGACCCTGTCGATCAGATGTGCTCTGAGCGGCAGCACGAAATTCGCTGTAAGTCTTATCCCAATCAATTCCCGGAAATTCTTTTTTAACTGACGAGAGAAACCCTTTGTGATTCAGTGTTTCAAAAGTCACATCCTTATAGTTTTCCTCAAGCCTCATTTCTTGAACTAAATAATTTGCTTGTGGAAATACTCTGTCTAGTTCAGCATTCAGCCAAGCCTTCGCGCTTGCATCTGAAACTTCTCCATCAAGTGATTGTCCAAGTAAAGCATCAGGCATGGATGCGATGAGTCTTGGAAGGTAGTAATCAATAACTTGCGATCTTGAAGTGTCCAGGTGTTTTTGAAGATTTACCTCGACAGTTTTTTGATGGACTTCTAATTTTTCACGAAATTCTGCTAATCGAGCTTTTAAAAGAGGTTTGGTAGCCTTAAGAACCAATCGTCCATGGTCCTTTCCTAAAGATCGCGTGAGGTTTTTACGGATTTCGTTGAGAGCATCTTCAAGAGGCTTTGAAGACAAATTGCTATTTTTTTCAATCAATTCAAAGGTGGTGCGCAAACGATCTTCAAGGTCTTTGCTTCCACCGAGTTTTTGGATACTTTTGGGAATGGCTAACCTATAGCGTTGAATGGCTGCACCCGTCAGTCGAAGCTCTACATATTGAAGATAAGGCTCAAATACACGAACTTGTCGGGCAAGATCGAAACTGACAGGTGGGACCGCTTTTAAACTGTGAGTGACCTCGTTCAGTTTTGATTTTGAAAGAGGTTTAGAGTCAACGTCCACAGACAAGGCTTCTATTTTCTTTTTGTCCTCTGGGGACTTTGCCTGGGCTATCGCTATCGCTTTGGCTGAGGGCGAAAGCCTTGCAAGGGCTTGTGAGACTTGTTCTTGCGACATCCTCATGGCGTTGAACGTGGAGCCCTCTACAGGTTCTGCTTCTAAATACAAGGCCGTTGGCGTGAAGACATAACCTTCGTTATCGACAATTAACAAAGCTGTTCTTAGACCTGGTGAATTTTGTATGGATATTCCTGCATCAATAAGGCGTTGAACAGCTTGCAGCTCACCGTAGCCCATTCGCATAACTTGCTCGTCGAAATCCAAACTCACGGTCATCATTTCAACGCCCAAGCGGTCTGCCGCTGAAACCAATGCCATAGCAACTTCGAGTTGCACACCGGGTGCTGCGTAACAAACGCTTCGACCAGCAGATCGGATGGCCTCTGAAAGGCCTTGTCCTGATAGCTGCAAAAAAAGTGATTTTCTATTCATAATTTAATACCTGGGTACTAAATTATAGATTTGGATTCAATGTTGTCGAGTCTTTTTTAATGACTTTTTAAGAGGATTTAAAAGGGCTGTTTTCGTGCCAAGCATGGCAAATTCCCTACCAATCGCTAGCCATCGCCAGCGATATTTAATGGGAGTTACCTATGGTTATTTTGAGACTGCCGGAAGTTAAACGGGTTTTAGGTCACCGCGCTGACGCGAGCGTTTATAACGCCATTCGAGCCGGTTTGTTCACCTCTGGAGTCGCCATTGGTCAGCGCGCCAAAGGGTGGCCGGATTACGAGACTCAATCTATTGCAGCTGCAAGAGTGGCTGGCAAGTCCGATGCGGAAATACGCGAGCTGGTGAAGGTGCTGCACGCAAAGCGCACCGAACTGGTATCGGGGTAAGGGGCGGCTGATGCACACAGACACCACCCTAAAAGAAATGCCCACCGGGGACGGCAATCCCACGGCAGGCCACACAGACAAACAGACTGTACTAAACCCGGCGAACAACGACAAGGTGTTTCATTCAATGCGTGCGGCTTTTGCCCTGCGCGGCCACGCTTTGCACCGTACCAACCCAATAGACGGCACGGTGGCCTATTGGGCCGAATGCTGGGGGTTGGTGCGCTATCTACCCAACATTGATAAGGCTCGGCAGTTTTTGGCGCAAATAGGGGGCCGACTATGAGCGACCCTATCGAGGACTTCAGGATGGCCATTGCAGCGGCTGGCCTAGAAGCACCGGACAACATCAACCCGGACGGTGCAATCCATCGCTTTAGCTCCAACGGTAAACCAACCAACAAAAACGGTTGGTACATTCTTCATTTAGACGGCATAGCCGCAGGGTCGTTTGGCGATTGGCGCGAGGGCTTTACGCAAAACTGGTGCAGCAAAGCGAACACGTCCATGACCGAGGCGGAACGGTTTGCCCACCGTGAGCGCGTCAAAGCCATGCAGCGCCAGCGTGAAAAGGACTTGGCACAGCGCCAGCAATTGGCAGCAGCCGACGCACTCAAACGCTGGACGACAGCCACGCCCTGCACCCAACACGACTACCTGACACGCAAGGGCATACAGCCTCATGGCGCAAAGATTGAAGGTAACAAGCTGTTGATCCCGATGCGTGACACGTCAGGCAAGGTGCACAGCTTGCAAACCATCGCGCCGGACGGCATCAAGATGTTCATGTCAGGAGGTCGAATAAAAGGCTGCTACTTCAGCATTGGAAAGCCCAAGGGCGCATTGATCGTGTGTGAGGGATTTGCCACGGGCGCAAGCATCCATGAATGCACCGGCCATGCGGTAGCGGTTGCATTCAATGCTGGCAATCTTGAAGCTGTTGCCGTGGCACTGCGCAGCAAGTACCCCGATCTCAAAATCATCATCGCCGCAGACGACGACCACCAGACCCCCGGCAATCCCGGTATGACCAAGGCCAGGGCAGCGGTGCAAGCTACGGGTGCCAAGCTGGCCGTGCCGATGTTTAAGGCAACAACATCATGAACAACTTGACCGACTTCAACGACCTGCACAAGATGGCAGGGCCAGATGCGGTAAAGCGCTGCATTGATGCTGCGGCAGTCAGAGATACGGCTGACGACTGGCCAGAGCTACAGCCACTAATTGCGCAGATAGACGCGCAGGATTACCCGATCGATGCACTGCCAGCCGCGGTTCGGGGCGCAGTGTTGGAGGTGGCGGGATTCGTGAAGGCCCCCATCCCCCTGATCGCATCATCGGCGGTGGCGGCGTTATCCCTGGCCATTCAAGCACACGTCGATGTACAGCGGGCTGACAAGCTGCACGGGCCTTGCGGACTTTTTATTCTGGTCATTGCCGATAGTGGCGAGCGCAAATCGACATGCGACGGCTTTTTTACCCGTGCCATCCGGGACTATGAAGCCCGAGAGCAGGAGGCGTCAAAGCCACTGATCGTGGCGTACAAGTCCGAACACGCGGCTTGGGAGGCGAAGCGCAGCGGACTCAAAGAAAAGATCAAGGCGTTGGCCAAAGACGGCAAACCCAGCATGGCGCAGGAGCGGGAGCTTCACGACCTGGACAAAGCTCAACCCATATCCCCCAGAGTTCCACGCCTGATACATGGAGAAACTACGCCCGAGGCTTTGCAATTTGACCTGGCTAAAGAATGGCCTTCCGGCGGCGTTATCAGCAGTGAGGCAGGCAGCGTGTTCGGTGGGCACGGCATGGGTGCGGATTCAGTGATGCGCAACCTGGCAGTGCTGAATCTGCTATGGGACGGCGCAACGCTGCTTATAGGCAGACGGTCATCCGAGAGCTTCGCGGTGCGCGGTGCCCGGTTGACCATGGCGTTACAGGTGCAAGAGGCGACTATCCGAGCGTTCTTTGCCAATACAAAAGGCTTGGCACGCGGCACCGGCTTTCTGGCGCGGTTTCTGGTTTCCTACCCCATATCTACGCAGGGTACCCGCTACTTCTCGGAAGCCCCAGCGAACTGGCCAGCACTGGCAACCTTCGATGACCGGCTAACGGCCATCCTGAACCGACAGGCACCGGTTGACGATGACGGCGCATTGACCCCGGCGATGCTCACACTGTCACCTGAGGCAAAAGCGGCATGGGTGAGCTTTCACGATGCGATTGAATCCATGTTGCCGACCGGCGGTGAGCTTTACGACGTGCGCGATGTGGCCAGCAAGGCGGCGGACAACGCGGCACGCCTAGCGGCACTGTTTCACACCTTTGCCGGCAACATCGGACCGATTGATCTTGAGGCGATGGAAGCGGCGGCAAACGTGACGGCCTGGCACTTATCCGAAGCCCGGCGCTTTTTGGGTGAACTGGTAATGCCTGCAAAACTGGCAAACCCAACACGGCTGGAAAAATGGCTGATCGAATATTGCAAGCGTAAGGACACGGACAAGGTGCCCACGCGGGAGTTGCAGCAATACGGGCCGGGCGGCTTGCGTGACAAGGAGACATACACGGCTGCGGTGCAGGAACTTGCGGAGCTTGGCCGAGCACGTCTGGTGCAAGACGGCAAAAGGCGACTGATTCAGATTCGCCGGGAGCTACTGCCATGAGCTTGGCAAACCTAATTAAAAAGGGCAGTTTGCGCGGGCTTGCTGCTGCTACACCTGCTACTTTTGCTACACATGATCCATTTAGACCATCAACTGTAGCAACAGTAGCAGCAGTAGCAGCAGCAAAAGCCCCAGACACCGCAGCAAACGACCCGTCACCAGACCCCGACCGGTGGTGCTGGCCTCACAGTCCCGCCATGAACACTGCTGAGATTGAAGTATTTCTGACACGGCAGTCAAGGCTCATGTATTTGGGTCTAAATCTTGATGCTGCTGAAAAATTGGCTGATAAATTGGTTTTTCGCGATCGCGACTTGGATGACCGAAAAGTTTGTTTTGAGTGTTGTCATCTCGTACCAGGCTTGCGTTGTTTGAATTGGCGAAA
>CAMBJI010000082.1 GCA_945867725.1 Bordetella parapertussis | reverse complement strand
AAAAAATTCAAATGGATGAACTCAAAAAATCCAGATATGGCTACAGATTTTTCTATGGCGCCGATTGTTAATGAAAACAAATATCGCGGTATGGCTAGTGAGATCGTGAGTGCCTCGCATACGAATGCGATTGACGCTGCGACGCACTCTACCCGGCAAACAACGGGCACTGCAGGAAAAAACATCCTTCAAGGCGACTCGCTTTGCGCTCCACATGATGCGACAGCTATCCGTGTTCCTGCTTTTGTCGTTGCAACCGCGACGGATCACGTGGCCCCTTGGCATTCTGGTGGCCACGATCGGGCGAGTGGCTTGAGCGTGAGCTGAATATGATTCCCTCACAAACTATCGCGCCGAGCAAGATATCCGGATTGCCCGCTGCGTTAGCGATCTTGCGCTAGCAATATAAGCTACCGCCTTGTCGTCCTCCCTTCTTCGTCGCAGGCTGCGTATGGGTTGGTTTCCATGGGTGTGGGTTACCATGCGGGTTGATTGATATTTCTCTGATCCCATGGCGCAAACAGAAATACGACCCGGACAATCTGTCGAACTGCTCAAGGAATTACATATCCTCACGCGCGACGGAAAAATGAATCAGGACAGTCGCCGCAAGCTCAAGCAGGTGAATCACCTGTGTCAGTTTATTGAGCCACTGCTGGCTCAGTTACGTGAGGGTGAGCGGGCGGTGTCGCTGGTCGATCACGGTGCTGGTAAATCCTATCTGGGTTTCATTCTCTATGATCTTTTTTTGAAAAGTATCAATGATGAATCCCATGTGTACAGCATAGAAACCCGCGCCGAGCTGGTAGAGCGGTCGTGCGAGTTAGCGAATCGTTTAGATTTTGATCGCATGTCGTTTCTGCATTTGTCCGTTGCAGAATCCATTGCATCGTCCTTGCTACCCGATACCGTAGATATCGTCACCGCATTGCATGCCTGTGATACGGCAACGGATGATGCGATTACCTTTGCGTTGAAAAAGAAAGCGCGATTTATCGTGCTGGTACCGTGCTGTCAGGCCGAGGTGGCGGCGACTTTGCGCCGTCTGAAAGGGCAGTCATTGGCGCGTGATGTGCTGACCGAGATCTGGCGCCATCCCATTCATACTCGTGAATTCGGGAGTCATCTGACCAATGTGCTGCGTTGTCTGCAACTAGAGGCGCATGGCTATCAGTTGAATGTGACCGAGCTGGTTGGCTGGGAGCATTCGATGAAAAATGAACTGATTGTCGCCAGTTACAATGATCTGCCGCGCGAGAACGCTGTGCGCAAGCTCAGTCGCATCTTGCAGGAGTTGGGAATTGATGAAATGCAGCAGCGCTTCTGGTTACCACCAACAGCATCACCTGCTGTTTAACGCTGACCTTCAGCCTGCCGGGTGCGGTGGAGCGTGGTGGACGGCAATGAGTGCGTGCCCAAAAGAATTTCATGTAACAGCAGACTGAAGCTAACGATCAGCAGCAACATCGCAAAGATGAATAAAAAAGCAATCAGGGAATCCAGATTCAGGTGTTGCGCATCATCGATGAAGAGCGTTACGACGACAGAAAACACGATGATCATGCAACTGGTCGAAGTGCCGAGCGCGCGTTGAATGGCAGTTGTCCGGCGGCGCAGCACACTCAATTCATGTACCAGGACAGCGTGCAGGTTATTGCCGACTGACAGTCGCTGCTCCAGTACTTCTCGTCGGTCAGTAATACGTTCGAGACGATTATTGAGAACGCGCAGTTGCAGCATCACGCCCAGCAACAAAAATGCCGGGGTGACGGCGAGACTGATGATATTGGTGATGTCTCCGAACAGCGGCAACATGAAATGATCCGGTGGTAATGGGTGGGACGGCTGGTTTGAGCCGACGACAGAAATTAAACTTAATTGTAGCCCGAGTCGGAAAAATCTGGATCTGTTGCGAGCTTGGGTCGACCGCTTTTCGGGGCTGCACTGAGTAAGACAGCCTTTGTTAGCTTTAATTGTTGGCGAACAAATAATTCATTTTGTTTTTTTTGGGAAATAGAATAAGTTGTCGGGTTGGCGGGAAATTGGATAAATCAGGTTTTCAGGTCGAGCCGGCGGCGTGCGCTATCTGGCGCCCATAAAAATCAATGGTTTAGCACCCGTTTCGGCGCGATCCAAGTCCAGAGACTTGATCTGAACGCGCTCAAGTAGCGCTTGCCGGTGGCTGCCAATCAGCAAAATTATTAAAAAGAAAACGTTTTACAGGGGGAGTATCAGCATGGATTTCAACCTCTCGGCAGCGCATGCCGAGCTGCAACAGCGCACCCGTGCATTTATCGAAGAACAGATTATTCCGATGGAGCGGGATCCGCGTTGCACGCCGCACGGCCCCACGGATGAACTGCGCCTCGAAATGGTGGCCAAGGCCCGCAAAGTAGGTTTGGTGGCCCCGCATGTGTCGGAAGAATTCGGCGGTCTGGGTCTGGACCACGTCGGCAAGGCGATCGTTTTCGAGGAGGCGGGCTACTCGCCGCTGGGCCCGGTGGCGATGAATATCTTTGCGCCGGACGAAGGCAATATGCACATGATGGAAGTGATCTGCACGCCGGCGCAGAAAGAGCGCTGGTTGCGACCACTGGCGGAAGGTCGTATTCGCTCTTGCTTTTGCATGACCGAACCGGCGCCAGGTTCAGGCGCTGATCCGTCGATGCTCCAGACGATGGCGGTCCGCGATGGCGACGATTATGTGATTAATGGTTTGAAATGGCTGATCACGGGCGCGACCGGTGCATCGTTTGCGATCATCATGGCCAAGCTTGAAGATGGCAGCGCCACCATGTTCCTCTCGGATATGGATGCGCCGGGTATTACCGTGGAGCGTCAGATGGATGCGCTCGATACTTGTTTTGTGGGCGGTCATGGCGTGGTGCGTTTCGAAAATCTGCGCGTGCCGGCCGAGAATGTACTTGGTGCGCCGGGCGAGGGATTCAAGTACGCACAAGTACGCTTATCACCAGCACGATTGACGCATTGCATGCGCTGGCTGGGTGCTGCACGGCGCTCGCATGAGGTAGCGTTGCGCTATGCGGCTACACGTCAGGCGTTTGGCAAATCACTGGGTCAGCACGAAGGTGTGGGTTTCATGCTCGCAGATAATGAGATGGACATGCACTGCACCCGGCTGGCGATCTGGCATTGCGCGTGGGTGCTTGATCAGGGACATCTGGGTACCCGCGAGTCTAGTGCTGCGAAAGTGATTTCGTCTGAGGCGATCTGGCGCGTGATTGATCGCAGCGCGCAGATTCTGGGCGGCAGCGGCATGACGCATGAAACAATCGTTGCCCGGATTTTTGCCGATGCCCGATCCTTCCGTGTTTATGACGGCCCGAACGAGACGCATCGCTGGAGTCTGGCCAAGCACGCGTTGAAAAATCTGCGTCCCTGAAAGAGGCTGAACATGGCAGACATCATTCTGGAAACACGCAATCTGACGCGTGAGTTCAAAGGTTTCGTTGCAGTCAATGAGGTGAACCTTCATGTGCAGCGGGGGCATATCCATGCACTGATCGGCCCCAATGGCGCTGGCAAAACGACTTGCTTCAATTTGCTGACTAAATTCCTTGAGCCTAGTTCTGGTCAGATTTTGTTTAATGGGCGTGACATCACGATGCTGCAACCAGCGCAGATCGCGC
This sequence comes from Bordetella parapertussis, assembly GCA_945867725.1. Classification (GTDB taxonomy): domain Bacteria; phylum Pseudomonadota; class Gammaproteobacteria; order Burkholderiales; family Burkholderiaceae_D; genus Pernthalerella. The sequence goes on along the minus strand of CAMBJI010000082.1, from coordinate 4,503 downwards.
GTATGGGCATTATTCGTTCATTCCAAATCTCTGCGGTGTTCCCGCACCTGACCGTACTTGAAAACGTACGTATCGGATTGCAGCGAAATCTGGGGACCTCATTTCATTTCTGGAAGAGCGAAGCGACACTTGAGCAGCTGAATACTCGAGCGATGGCCTTGCTTGAGGAAGTGGGTCTGTCTGAATTCGCGCCCAGTCTGACGGTAGATTTGCCTTATGGACGCAAGCGTGCACTCGAGATCGCGACCACGCTGGCCATGGAGCCTGAGTTAATGCTGCTGGATGAGCCCACGCAGGGCATGGGGCATGAGGATGTGAGGCGGGTGACGGATCTGATCAAGAAAGTCTCGAAAGGTCGCACTGTGCTGATGGTTGAACACAATATGAGTGTGGTGGCAGGTATTTGCGATCGCATCTCGGTACTGCAGCGCGGCGCGATTCTGGCCGAAGGTGATTACCAGACCGTATCGCAGAATCCGCAAGTGCTCGAGGCCTATATGGGTAGCGCGACTGAACTGGAAGGAGCGCACTGATGACGCTGGCACTGGAAATCAGCAAGCTGCAAGCCTGGTATGGTGAATCACACATTCTGCATGACGTGAATTTTTCGGTGGCCGAAGGTGAAGTGGTGACGCTCTTGGGGCGAAATGGCGCGGGCCGCACGACGACACTGCGCGCGATCATGGGGCTGACCGGACGCCGTGAAGGTTCGATCAAAATCAATGGTCAGGAAACGATCAGTTTAGCGACGCATCGAATCGCACATCTGGGCGTAGGCTATTGCCCGGAGGAGCGCGCGATTTTTTCGTCGCTCTCTGCAGAAGAAAATCTGATGCTGCCACCCACCCTGAAAGCGGGTGGCATGTCGGTCGATGAGATTTATCAGATGTTTCCCAATCTGGCCGAGCGTCGTCACAGTCAAGGCACGCGTCTGTCTGGCGGTGAGCAGCAGATGCTGGCGGTGGCGCGCATACTGCGCACCGGTGCCAAGCTCTTGCTGCTGGATGAAATCTCCGAAGGTCTGGCGCCGGTGATTGTGCAGACACTCGGGAAAATGATTCTGATGCTGAAAAAGCAGGGATACACCATCGTGATGGTGGAGCAGAATTTTCGTTTCGCAGCGCCGCTGGCGGATCGTTTTTATGTGATGGAGCACGGTCAGATTGTCGAGCAGTTTGCGGCGCCTGAACTGGCATCGAAAATGAACGTGCTCAACGAGCTGCTGGGAGTCTAGGATGGAAATTTTCGGTATCTCTACATCAGCTTTGCTCGGTCAGCTCTTGCTGGGACTGGTCAATGGATCGTTTTATGCGATGTTATCGCTCGGTCTGGCGGTGATTTTCGGTCTGCTCAATGTGATCAATTTTGCCCACGGTGCGCTTTACATGATGGGCGCCTTCTTCGCGTGGATGGGACTGCAGTATTTCGGTATTAATTACTGGTTCATGCTGTTGCTGGCGCCATTGCTGGTAGGCGTGTTCGGCATCATCATCGAGAAGACCATGCTTCAATGGCTGTACCGACTGGATCATCTTTATGGTTTGCTGCTGACCTTCGGTATTACGTTAATGCTCGAGGGTGTGTTCCGATCTTTCTATGGTGTGTCGGGTCAGCCTTATACAGTGCCGGCGCTGCTGGCGGGCTCGACTGATCTGGGCTTTATGAACTTGCCGAACTATCGCGCTTGGGTGGTGTTGGCATCGCTCATTGTGTGCCTGGCCACTTGGTTCGTGATCGAGAAAACTCGACTGGGTGCATACCTGCGCGCGGGTACTGAGAATCCAAAAATGGTGGAAGCCTTCGGCGTGAACGTGCCCTTGATGGTGACGCTGACGTATGGCTTCGGTGTGGCACTCGCCGGTTTTGCCGGTGTACTCGCTGCACCGGTGCTGCAAGTCTCGCCGCTGATGGGGTCGAATTTGATCATAGTCGTGTTTGCAGTGGTGGTCATTGGCGGTATGGGATCGATTCTGGGTTCTATCCTGACTGGGCTGGGTCTAGGCATCATCGAAGGTTTCACCAAGGTGTTGTATCCGGAGCTGTCTTCGACGGTTGTGTTCATCATCATGGCGATTGTCTTGCTGATTCGCCCGGCCGGCTTGTTCGGTCGCGAAAAATAAGGAGTGCCTGCGATGTTGAAAAAAATCGGTTATGCCGCCGTGCTGCTGATCGCGCTGGTAGCGCCCTTTGTGATGTATCCCGTGCTGTTGATGAAGATATTGTGCTTTGCGCTGTTTGCCTGTGCCTTCAATCTGTTGATTGGTTTCACAGGTCTGCTGTCTTTCGGTCATGCGGCATTTTTTGGTGGTGCGTCTTATGTCGCCGGTCATGCCTTGAAAGTCTGGGGCGTACCGACGGAGCTGGGTATTTTGCTCGGCGTAGTCTTTGCTGCGATCGTGGGGCTGGTGATGGGCAAGCTGGCGATTCGTCGTCAGGGTATTTACTTCACGATGATCACGATGGCGTTGTCGCAGATGCTGTTCTTTGTTTTTCTGCAAGCGCCGTTTACGGGCGGAGAAGACGGACTGCAATCGATTCCGCGCGGTACTCTGCTGGGGACGATTGATCTTAAAAATGATCTGACGATGTATTACCTAGTGCTCGGTATCGTGGTGGCGTCTTTCCTGCTGGTGGTACGCATTATTCATTCCCCCTTTGGTCAGGTACTCAAGGCCGTGCGCGAGAATGAGCCGCGCGCGATCTCACTGGGTTATGACGTGGATCGTTACAAGCTGCTCGCGTTTGTGTTGTCTGCCGCGCTCGCAGGTCTGGCCGGATCGACCAAAGCGCTGGTGCTGGGTTTTGGCACGCTGACGGATGTGCACTGGTCGATGTCAGGTCTGGTGGTGCTGATGACACTAGTCGGTGGCATGGGTACGCTGTTTGGCCCAGTACTGGGTGCCATCATCATTATTGCGCTGGAAAACAAGCTGGGCGATATGGGTACCTGGTTGGCGTCCGTGACGCATATCGATTGGTTCAATTCGATTGGCGAGTCTGTGACTATGGTGACGGGTTTGATTTTTGTGATTTGCGTGCTGGCTTTTCGGCGCGGCATTATCGGTGAGCTGGTGGCGCGCTTGCGCTGACGATTCCATCAACTGATTCTTCTGAGAGCGACTTTTTATGAGCAATCCAAAATTTCACTGGGATGATCCTTTGTTGCTGGACCAGCAGCTGACCTCGGATGAGCGCATGGTGCGCGACGCTGCTGCGGCCTATGCGCAGGAAAAACTGATGCCTCGCGTGCTGGAAGCATTTCGCCACGAAAAAATGGACACGGCGATTTTTCGCGAGATGGGTGAGCTCGGATTGTTTGGGCCAACGATTCCCGCTGAGTATGGCGGAGCCGGTCTGAACTATGTAAGCTATGGTTTGATTGCGCGTGAGATTGAGCGCGTGGATTCCGGTTTCCGTTCGATCATGAGCGTACAAAGTTCGTTGGTGATGGTGCCGATTTTTGAATTCGGTAGCGAAGCACAGAAGCAGAAGTATTTACCCAAGCTCGCTACGGGTGAATGGGTGGGTTGTTTCGGTCTGACCGAGCCTAACCACGGTTCCGATCCCGGCAGCATGGAAACACGTGCCAAGCGTGTGGACGGTGGGTATTCACTGAGTGGCGCCAAGATGTGGATTACCAATAGTCCGCTGGCTGATGTGTTTGTCATCTGGGCCAAGGACGATGACAGTGATATCCGTGGCTTTATTCTGGAAAAAGGATGGAAGGGTCTGAGCGCGCCCAAGATTCAGGGCAAAGTGGGTATGCGGGTTTCCACCACGGGTGAAGTGGTGATGGACAATGTGTTTGTCCCCGAAGAAAACATGCTGCCGAATGTGCGTGGGCTAAAAGGTCCGTTTACCTGTCTGAATTCTGCGCGTTACGGCATCGCCTGGGGTGCCTTGGGTGCGGCGGAATTCTGCTGGCATACCGCGCGTCAGTACACGCTGGATCGTAAACAGTTCGGCCGGCCACTGGCAGCGACACAGCTAGTGCAGAAAAAATTAGCTGATATGCAGACGGAAATCACACTGGGTTTGCAGAGCTGCCTGCGTCTTGGACGCATGAAAGACGAGGGCACTGCGGCGGTGGAAATTACGTCGATCATGAAACGAAATTCCGGCGGCAAGGCACTGGACATCGCACGCACAGCGCGCGACATGTTGGGTGGCAATGGCATCAGTGATGAATATGGCGTCATTCGCCATCTGGTGAATCTTGAGGTGGTCAATACCTACGAGGGTACGCATGATGTACATGCGTTAATTCTGGGTCGTGCGCAAACGGGGCTGCAGGCGTTTTTCTGAAAACGCAGATCAGGCGGCCCGCATTGCATCAAAGCGCAAACGCACCATGTTGATGTGGTCGCGCAAAACATAGAGCTGGTCGGCAAAAGCGACTGGCAGACGCAGGTTGTCGACAGAATTCTCGACTTCGATAAGCCGCTGATGTAGTTCATCAACCTGTTCGGGCGTCTGCTTGAGTTGCATTTCCCGCTCGATTTT
>CAMBJI010000081.1 GCA_945867725.1 Bordetella parapertussis | reverse complement strand
TTGCAGAACGCATACGTTCACTAGGAGAACGCGCACCGGGCAGCTATGAAGAATTCGCCAAACTCACATCGATCAAACCCATTCAGGGTCAGCCCAAAGCGCGCGAGATGATGATCGAGCTCGTCGAAGGTCAGGAAACGATTGCGCGCGCAGCGCGCGCTATGTTTGGCTACACCGAACTGGCCTGCGATCAACCCACCTGCGAATTACTCGCGCAGCGCATGCAGATTCATGAGAAAAACGCTTGGATGCTGCGTAGTTTGCTGGCGGAGTAAGCCGGGACGGCTCATCGCAGATTGAAGAGCCGTATACCCGCCGCATCCAATTCACGCTGCTCTTTTTTTGCCGCGATTTGTTCGGCATTGCGTTCGTCGCGTTCGACCATGGCTTCCATTTTGGCTTGCTCGCGCTGAGCGACGAGTAAGGCGGCTCTGGCTTCAATGAGTTGAACGCGCGCTGCTGAGGTTTGTGATTCAACGCGCAGACGCAGACTGCGCAAATGCTCGAGAAATTTTCGGTAGGCGATGTTATCGCTGATTTTGTGGGATTCTTTTTGCGTGGCGTTGTAGCGCTCGACATAGTCTGCGCGCAGTTTGTCGATATGCGCCTCACTACCCTCGAGTTTTTCTACACGTGCACGAGCTTCAACTACGCGGGCGTGCGCCTCACGGGTGCCGTGCTGTGCACGTTCTGCGAGGATGTTCCAGCAGTTGTTCATTGTTTGGGCTTGGTAGTAGTACAGCCTGTCACGAACTCAGGCGGGCGTCTCATAGACCCAGCAACTGCCGGATGTTCTGACGGGTAGTGGCATGATCGACTTCAGCATGCATGTCTTGTACAAGAAAAGCTTCAAGCTGCGAGCGCAGTGCAATGGCCTGATCAATCTCGGGATTCGAGCCCATTTCGTAGGCGCCCACCGAAATCAAATCCTGATTCTGCTGATACAAGGACCAGAGTCGGCGTACACGATTGGCCAGCTTGAGTTCATCAGGCGGCAGTAAATTTTGCATCACCCGTGAGATCGATCCATTCAGATCAATCGCTGGATAATGCGCTGCATCAGCGAGCTTGCGAGATAACATCACCTGCCCATCGAGCGAAGCGCGCGCGATATCCACGATCGGATCCTGCGCATCATCACCTTCGGCCAGCACCGTATAAATAGCAGTGATGGCGCCATAACCATGACGTCCAACACCGGTGCGTTCGATCAAATTCGGTAACAAGGCAAACACAGAAGGCGGATACCCTTTGGCTGTGGGTGGCTCGCCAATGGCCAGACCGATTTCACGCTGGGCGTGCGCCACGCGGGTGAGACTGTCCATGAGCATCAGCACGTTCTTGCCCTGATCTCGAAAATATTCAGCGATCACATGCGTCAGGTGAGTCGCTTTCAAGCGCATCACGGGTGACACATTCGCAGGTGCGGCGATGACGATGGATTTGGCGCGACCCTCGGGACCCAGCACTTCGTTAATGAAAGCCTGAACCTCGCGTCCGCGTTCACCAATCAATCCGATCACCACCACATCCGCTTTAGTGAAACGAGTAATCATTCCTAGCAATGAGCTCTTGCCGATGCCCGAACCTGCGATCAGGCCGATACGCTGTCCCCTGCCCATGGTGAGCAAGCCATTAATCGCTTTGACACCGACATCGAGTATCTGATTGATCGGACCGCGCTCCATTGGGTTGAGCGGTAATCCCAGCAAGGCAAGTCGGTCGGGACAATCCGGTGGCGGACCGCCATCCAGTGGCTCGCCGAACGCATCAATGACACGCCCCAACAAGCCATCGCCTAAGCGCGCTTCGGATGAATTAGCAATCACACGCACAGCAGCACCTGGACCAATACCGATCGGCTCGGTAAAGGGCATTAGAAAGAGTGTCTGGTCATTGAAGCCGACGACTTCGGCCGAGATTTTGCTTCCGCCATTACCTTCGATTTCGCACAAGGCACCCAGCGGCGCCATGATGCCGCGCGCTTCGAGCGTCATGCCAACCAGCCGCACTAGCGTGCCGGTGTTGCAAGCAGGCGGTGTGCGGGTCTGCGCAATCAGGCGCTCAACCACATCAGAATATTCAATCGTTGGTGTCATTATCGCTACTCGAGGTTTCTACTGCGGTGACATCTTCAATTTGTTGACTGCCACGCTGTGATTCGTTCAGACGCTCGCTCAGTCGCCCACCACCAGCCTGCCAGCTAGGTGCTGCAGGTTGACTCAGTGATTTTTTCAGGCCATCAATGCGACGCTGCATCAGGTCTTCAACCACACTGCCATCGAGCGAGACGCGAACGCTGCCGCGCTCAAGTAATGAATCAGGTCGCAGAATCATGCTGTCGCCAAATTGCGCAACCAGTGGTCGATACGCTTCTAGATCTTCGTGATTCAGATGCACGATCACAGCTTTCTCGCCGGATGCATTCAGTTCACGCAGGCTGTTGTCTACCAAACGAGAAATCGTTTGGCCAGATTGTGCAAGCTCGCCACGTACCAATTGCTCGGCCAGATGCACGGTCAATTTTTTGACAGGCTCGAATAACGCATCCGCATCAAAGCTGAGTTTTTGCAGCGCTTCCTGCAGGGTCTTGAGTTGGGTAATTTGTGTGTCATGTTCTTGTTGCAGCTCAGCTCTGGCCTGTGCCCTGCCGGCCTCCAGACCTTCGTTGTAAGCGAGCTCGCGGGTTTCCGCCCTCGCCTGCTCTCGTGCAGCCTCCACCAATGCGGTAACGGCTTCACCAGAAAGGTCGGGCGTGGCTGGAGCACTGGCAACCGCTGGGGTTGCAGGCGCAGGCTCTTGTTCTGTCGCGCTCTCAAGCTCTGGCGCTTGCGCCTCGCTCTCAATTGCTTCTGCGCTGGCGACAAATACGTCGTCTGAAACCGCAAGATCGTTTTCGGTGATTACGGACGAAGTAGCCTCAATGCCGGCATCGGTTTCTGCATAAATGCCTGCATCAGCGTCATCGGTATGACTAGTGCTGGCTGCCAGCGCATCCTGCGATTGAGTCGCGGCGACCGTATCGTCTTGCTCTGTATTTTCAGTGAAACCGGTGGCACTTTGTGCTGCCATGGCTGCATCCGCCATGAAAGCTGTTTCCTGCATTGCCGCCGTCATGTCAGCCGCAGCGGATGACGTTTCTGCGACGAATGCACTGTCGGCATTAGCCTCCGAAGCAAAGGCGGTGGCGCCTGTGAGATCGGCCAGCTCGATGACTTCGTCGAGCGCAAACATACCCGCACTTTCTTTGCTGACCAGTGGATCGGATTCGAAGCCGAATTCGGGCCGCTCTTCGGTGGTCACCGTAAATACTTGTTCTTCCTTGATCAGCAAGTTCTGCACCGCGAACGGATTGGCTGCCGGATCGAACATCCGATTCGGCATGTACTCGTGGCGCCGGCGCGCTGCGTGAGAAGAATCAGACAAAATCTGCTCCGCCTGAAGCGAGGATCAGCTCGCCCTTTTCGGACAGCGCTCGAGCTTTACGCATGACTTTCTTTTGCGCGTCTTCAACTTCGGTCATGCGCAGAGGACCTTTGGATTCCATATCGTCGACAAACATACCGCGCGCACGACTGGACATATTGTCGAGGAACTTGGTCCTGACACCTTCGGTGGCACCTTTCAGCGCAACCATTAGCATATCGGGCTCGACAGCACGCATGAGCGCTTGGATACCACGGTTGTCCACCCCAGCCAGGTTGTCGAAGCTGAACATATTGTCCTGGATGCGCAAAGCAAGTTCTTCATCGATCTGGCCAACACCCTGCATGATGGTCGATTCGAGTTCCACCTTGGTGAAGTTCATGATCTTCGCCGCAGCCGAAACACCGCCGAAGCTCGATGAAGAGGAAGACGCATTGTTGGAGAACTGTGCCTTCATGATAGTTTCAAGTTCTTCCATCGCAGACGGCTGAACTGTATCCAGAGTGGCGACACGCTGCACGACTTCGGGACGAATTTCTTCGGGCAGATAGGCCAGCACATCGGCCGCTACTTCGGACTCAAGCACGGACAGAATAATGGCCGTCACCTGCGGGTGTTCGCCGCGAATCATTTCGGCAATTGCGCGCGCGTCCATCCACTGCAAAATTTCCAGACCGCGACTGGCGCGGTTGGGCATGATGCGAGACAGTACGGACGATGCCTTGTCGGGTCCCAGTGCACGCTTGAGCACGGTCTCGACATAGTCGTTCGTACCCAGTGACAAGCTAGTTTGTTTTTTCAGCATGTTGACAAACTGATCTAGCACGGCATTGACTGCCTCTTGTGACAAGTCAGCCACCGACACCATTGCTGCACCGAGCTCCTGCACTTCTTTTGGGTCCAGGTAGCTGATAATGTTCGATGCCAGATCTTCACCCAGCAAAAGCATGAGCACAGCGGCTCGCTGGGTGTTGGTCAGCTCGGCGAGTTCTCGCTTAAGCTCATCGGACATGCCCGCGTCTGCGGAAGTTTTTGGATCTGCCATAAATAACCTCTGTCGTACCTTCTGTCGTAACCGCGGTGGTTACACTTTATTTCAGCATGTTCTTAATCATCAGAACCACGCGGCTCTGCTCTTTTTCAGTCAGTAACTTCACCAGAATCAGCTTGTCATCATAACTTTTTGCATCGCCCAATAATTCCGCCGGCACAGCCACAGCTTTCTTGGCAGGCTTGAATTTATTTCTCATATCCTCAAAACTCTCACCATCATCTGCGGCGGCGGCGGCCTCTGCGGGTGCAGATTTGTCTTTATTGCCTGCAGCTTGCTGGTTAGCCTTCGCACTATCGACAACCGCGGGCTTGGCCACCGCTGTGGAGACCACATCTGTCGCCACCGCTGTCCCCGCTTTGGCTGCCAGAGCAGACTTGGCTGGTTCTGACGTTGTCTTTACCGGGACTGCCGCAGCCTTGGCGGGTGCGGCGGCTGTTTTGGCTGGCACAACTGCGGTCTTGGCTGGCACCGCTGCAGTCCTGGCTGGCACGACTGCACCAGACGTTGCCGTCTTTGCAGGTGCTGCCGCTGTCTTTGCAGCGAGGCCGGGTGTTTTTACTGGCACACCACCCACTCGAGCCGGTACTGCCGCGCTCTTGGCAGGTACGGCGCCTGGTCGGGCAGGTGCTGTCGCTGTTTTTGCAACGACGGCACCCGTCTTCGCTGGGACCGCGCCGGTCTTAGCGGGAACAGTAGCGGCTGTCTTTACCGCCACTGCTGCAGGCCGTGGAGCCTCAGGTTTTTTTGCTTCTGCCATGATTTTTCCGTTTCAGTTTTCGGTCAGTGACGATTAAGACCTGACCATATTTTTCAATACCAGTGCGACACGACCAGACTCTTGCGAAACCAGCATCCGTATCAGCGCAACTTTGTCATCATAGCTGTTGGCGGTGTCGAGCATATCGGCGGTGAAGGTCGGTTTCTTCGGCTTCATGGCCTGCATCCGCGCTTTCAATTCATCCAGCGATTCGCCTTCTTGCATCTCGACCTCGCCCTCGGCCAACTGAGCGGCTTCTTCTTCAGCAGCAGCCAGTGCTGCGGCCTCTTCTTCGGCAGCCAATGCTATGGCCTCTTCTTCAGCAGCCAGTGCTGCAGCCTCTTCTTCGGCGATTCGCGCTTCTTCGGCAGCGAGCTCGTCGGCAGCAGCTTTCGCATCGGCGGCGGCCTGGGCTTCTTCGTTGGCCCTGGCTTGTTCAATTGCCCTGATTTCTTCGACAGTCGGTGAAGGCACGGGTGGCATGATCTGATTGATCGTTGGTCCTTTGACCATTGGGCGCACCACAGCCAGCATGAAGACAATGATCACGAGCGCAGCCAGACCGATTTTAATGAAATTCTGAATATCGCCGTTCTCGTACCATGGCTTCGGTGGCTCCGGAGCCAGCGTCTCGAAACGTGCTGGCGCAACGGTTACCACGTCACCCCGCGCTTCACTGTAGCCCACTGCACTACGAACCAGATTGAGCATGCGGTCGAGTTCCTGTGCAGAGTAAGGAATCGTCGTCGGCGCACCTGCTGCAGCGGGCTTGCCATCAGCGGGTGGCGGCGCAGGACGTTCAGCTACCACGACAGCCACTGTCACGCGGGAGATATTGCCCAGCGAGTTTTTCACGTGACGTACCGAGCGGTCCATTTCAAAGTTACGCGTGGACTTGGTGGTCACGATTTCATTGGTGGCTGGCTTCTGTTCGTCCGTATTCGTATTTTTAGTCAGATCAGCATCCGGTGGTGGCGAGTTGCTCATTGCACCAGGAATACCTTCTGGGTCCAGCTTGAATTTACGCTCAGTCGTCAGTGCTTCGGAACGCGGCTTGACGCCTTTGTCCTTGTCATCAAAATCTTCGGTCGTGGTTTCGACCTGGGTGTAATCAAGCGTCAGGTTGACCTGTGCCTGTATCGAAGCCTCACCAACGACGGGTCCCAACAATTCTGTCACGCGATTACGATAAGTTTCTTCGGTACGCTGCTTGTGTGCCATTTGCGCCATGCTCAGTCCCATAGCGGCGTCAACCGGATTTTCTTCCGTCATCAAGTTACCCTGGTCATCAACCACGGAGACATTCTGCGGTGTCAGATACGGCACACTGGACGACACCAAATGCACAATCGCTTTTACCTGAGGCGTTGACACACCACGACCGCTGTGAGGTGTCAGTACGACCGAGGCTTTGGGTGTGGCGCGCTCACGTACAAAAACGCTCTGCTTCGGCAGGGCGAGGTGAACACGTGCAGCCTTGATGGTAGAAATCTGCATGATGCTGCGCGCGAGTTCCTGCTCGATCGCGGTGTTGTACTGCACTTGTTCCATGAATTGGCTGGTGGTCATGGACGATTTGTCTTTCAGTGACTCCATACCGATGGGCTGCGCTTCTTTTGGAATGCCCTGCCCCGCCAGAAAAATACGGGCTTCGTGATAACGCGATTCCGGGATCGTAATCTGTCCGCTGCTGGTATCGACCTTGGGCTTGAAATCACCGGCTTTCAGGGCCTCGATGGCCGCTTGTTTATCAGTTTCGGTCATGCCGGGCATGATTGCGCGATACGGTGTGGTCTGGGTGAACTGAAAAGAAATCGCAGCGATCACCAGAACAAGCAAAATCGCCAGTGGTATTAAGGCACGACGCACGGCAGGCTGTTTGAGTACGCCATCCATCCAGTCTCGAAAGACAGAAACGCCATTGTTCACGCCTCGCAAGGCTTCAGGTAATTGCGTACCCGCCGATGGCATGCCGGAGGTCGCGATGGGTAATGCCGTCGCAGCGCCATCACCAGCGCCGTTAGCGATCGCCGGTGGTAGTTGCGGCGGCATGCCGCCAGGATTCATTGTCGCTTCAGCCATGATTTACTCTCTGTTCAGTCATCTGCTTGTTTGTGTGCTTATTTGTCTGCTTATTTGTCTGCTTATTTTTCTGCCAGCTCATCTGTGTCGTTACACAGGCATATTCAAAATATCTTCGTAAGCCTTCAATACCTTGTTCCGTATTTGCATCGTCGCTTCGAATGACAGCGAAGACTTCTGCATCGCGAGCACAACGTCGGTCAGTGGAACATCTTCACCACGGTCATAGGCTTGTCTCAAGCTACTTGCGTGCTGCTGGATATCATTCGTCTTGACGACAGCGGCTTCGATCGCTTCACTAAAAGTCGGCTTGCCGACTTCTGGCACCGGCATATTCAGCAGGGGGGCTGTTGTCTTGCCCGATGAATCGACCTGATGCTGACGCAAAGTTGCCAGCATCGACTCGATGTTGGCCTGACTATTAATTTTATTGATCATGTTCTTGTCTCCATACTCACGCGGCTAAGGATAAAGGCGCGCCACGGTCGCGAAACTGTGCCATTTTGTATCGCAGGGAACGAGGACTAATGCCGAGTTTTTTCGCTGCTTCATTTCGGTTACGCGTACTCTGAATCGCCGCCATGATGGCTTGGTACTCGCTGCTCTTGACAGCCGTTGATAAATCAAACGCTTCAGCATTGTGTACATCAGCAACGTCACGCTGACCGTAGGTCATCAATTGTGTGTGTGTGGCAATCGGAAAAGACGGCGATGCGGGTTGTGAGAATGGTTTTTCATCGGTGTCGTCGAACATCAGTTCGGCTTCGGTGATGGTGTCGCTATTGGCAAGTACCAGCGCACGCTGAACGACGTTTTGCAGTTCACGTACATTACCGGGCC
>CAMBJI010000080.1 GCA_945867725.1 Bordetella parapertussis | reverse complement strand
CGGCGAGATTCTCCTCCCGAGCAACCGTGAGTACCTTGGTGTAGCGGCTAATCACACGGTTGTCCGACCGCACCACGTACTTGACCATGGTATTAATCGCTGGTGTGCCTGATTTGATTGTAAGCTGCCGGGTCTCTTTGAGCTCACTGCGGATTGCGTCCAGAATTTTATCGCGCTGGGCATGCTGCTCTATGCGCAGTGATAGACCGTAAATGGACGCTAACAGCTCGTAGAGCGCCTTGTGGCCGCGTTCAACAACATCAATCTCATACTTGTCGCCTAGTGCTAATAGCTCCGCACTTTCCGTCAGAAATTTTTCTACTTCAGGGTTTTTGATTTCCTTACCCGCGCCACGAACTGCAATCGCACCTGGCTTGGGTGCCACAAATGCACTGAGATCAAAGGTCTCCAGATTAACACCCTCAAATTCATTCTCTTCTACTTTCGCGGTAAGCGCAGCTGCACTCGCTGTTTTTACTTTAATCGCGCCATTTGATAACTGCATGACAGCCTCCTTGATCGATACGGCAGAACAATTTCTGCACTCTGTAAACGTAACCGGCAATCTGATTAAATGACCGTCCAACGCGCGTCATTTAATACTTTATTTCAGTACCTTTTCTGCAACTGCTTTTATGGAAAGGATTGTCATGGAACACGCACTGGTTCACGAGGCCGACACCACGCCAGATATCTGTAAAACACTGTATTTTTGGTGGATCGCCTATCTACGTTGCAGTTCTGATTATTGGTGGATTTGCAAAGAACATGGACGATGCGACGACGAGCGGCTACATCGCGTATGGAAGCATTTTGGAAATATTTTCGAATACAGTACGCTGCTGCACTATTGGCGTGAGCATGCTCATCATTTATTTGACTCGCCCCAGCAGTCACTCGATTTAGCGCCAGATCACTCCCAGTCGGAATTGATCACACTGCTCGATCCAAAGGCCGTGTCTGGATCACGTCGCGACAAACTCTATATTTCTGTCGACCGGGAGCTATCTCGAGAAGATGCCATGAATGCATTCCAAAGAATCTGGGATCAAGCACTACTGACAGGTAAGCGATATACCCAGGATGCGCCCTTTCAACTCAAGAAGCTCGATCCTAAAAGCCGATCTACCATTGTCGACGCGTATTGCGCCAACGTGATTGAAGACGCATGCGGCAAGAGCTATCCCCACGAGGCCATGCATCGCTGGGGTGGCTTTGAGAAGGCTAAATTTCTCAATATCATTGGGAAGGTATCTGCCACCGCCACGGGAACAGTTGCCTTCGCTCAAAAATCTCAAGACCGTATTCGCGCGCTGTTTTGCAGCAAGAAGACCACGGCACAGCAACTGATCGCCAACGCAGAAATTGGCTTGTTCCCTTACCGTGCAGTGGTGCCAGTTACGCGGCGCTGGACAAGACTACAGACACGTCGCCTTAAGCATGCCATCGCTGTAAGCGAATGGCGGCCCAGAGGTTGGATACTGGGTGAGCATCAATTTCTATTACCGCATTTGAACCTCACAATGAGCGCATCGGTCTTGCCTGTTCGAGGGCAAGTATTGGCTGCGGTCCAGAATTTTTCTGCGCTGGACAGCTCACAATTAGGAAAACCCTAGGAAAGTATTTGTACTATGCCTGTCGACACCGCGAAATCGGTTCAATATCGCGTATTCGAAATCGGCAAAATACCGCGATTCCGGGTCGATAGACGGGATTTAGTTCGAAACCGGTGTGCTGGTGCCCGCTCCAAACCCAACAGGACCGGTCATCGCTGTCTGTATACGGTTTAGGTCACCTTGGCTAAACGTTGAAGTTCTAACAGGCGGCAACACGGGCTGAGAGCTCGGGAGTGGCGCCTGCCGAGTTGGCAGCGGCGAGGATCGTGGCTGCGTTCTGGCGGGCTGGGAGGCTGTCTGCGGCCTTGCCGGTACCGCTGACTTATTCTGAGGCTTAGGCTTGGGTGGTGCGAGCGCGCGAGGTGGCTTCTTGAGCTTTTTGGGCTTCTTGGGTTTTAACCGACTTTTCGCAGCTGCTGCCGCTTTTTGCTGCGCCTCGGTTCTGGCCTGCTGACTAATCGTGGTCCAAACGTTGTCTGAAATCAGCTTCCACAATGCAAGCTGCTCTTCTGCTCTGGCAATCTCAACAATCCTCATACCCGACTCCTTTTCAACTATTTATTCGCAGGAGCAGGTTTAGACGTAAAAAAGCCGGCAACGACTGCCGGCTAAGAGTTGATAGCAATACTTAGGCAGACTTGGCGGGTACCTTCAAGGTGCCATTCTTGCGCTCTAACTTTTCGCGCTCTACTTTGTCGCGCTTGAATCCGGCTCTGACCATCTCACTGGCGGAATTGATTTGTGCATCCAGCTCGCCCTTGTCAGTAGCAGCCTTGATCAATTCCAGCGTTGATACCAGCGCTGACAGATCATCCACCTCGACCGCATTGAGACCATTCTCCAGCTCAAGCACTTTGGCACCATAGTGAATCATCAGGCAGATCTTGCCATCCTCATCCCACCACCAAGGCTTGATGTTTTTAGCGACTTCCATTCGCTGTTTAGCGCCAGTCTCTTTGTCGCGGATGGTGCGCATCTTGAGTGGCGCGTATTGCCCACCGTCCCGCAGTGCTTTAGCCAGCTGTATTTGCTCATAGAGTTTGCTGGTAAGCTTTTTACGACGTGCTTCTGTGGGCGAGCCCACTTTTTTACGCTGGCTACTGACCAGCTTTAAATTGCTCAGTGACGACATCACGTACTCCCATGTAGTTGATAGGGAATACAAATTTATTGTCGGTCACGCGGATCGGACAACCGATTCCTGGCAAAAAATCAGAATAACCCGACAACTTGGAAGGATTCCGCATCAAATCATTAGGTTTTCCCATAAAACGCTTTGGCAAAGCGCTCTTCTTCCGCAATGCGCTGCTTGTGTGCGGCGACTTCTGCTTCCTCGTCTAAGCTTTTAGGTGTGTAACGTTTAATCTCTTTGGCTTTGAGTCGCCAGTACGGATTAGCCGAATGCTCCTGCATTCGCATTTCCATTTCATGCTTTAAGTCAATGCCCAAGCGCCGTTTGAAGAAAATGGCGTCATGAACGTTACCGATCGGCACACGATCATGTTCTGCTGCCGTGGCTCTCACCACATCCATGATCTCAGTCTCATCATGCTGGTAGAGATAGGCCAAGATCTTGGACTTACTGGGCTGACCACTCGGCGTCTGCAATATCGGCTTTCGTAGTAGGTCTTTTCGTCTCAGCTTGACCAGAGAAAAGATAAAGCTATCTAATGCGTTCTGCTCAGCGGTAAATTTCACGACGGTCGCATCAGACAAGAACCGTTCACGCTCTTCGCTGTTTTTTATGATGTCGGCAATGGCCGAATTGGTCCAGCCACCCTGCTCATTTGGCCAGCCACGGCTGTTGTGCTTGGCGCCAAAGCTAATCGCCGTAAACGCTTGTTTTAGTAGATCAGTTTGCAGGTCCTTGGGTACGCGGCTATCCTTCTTGAAAACCTCATAACGCACAGTGGCCATGAATCCATCTTTGTCCTCCAAGAAACTCAAGACAGCTGAGAACGCACGTCTTAAGTCTTGCGCACCCGGCTGCAAGGACAAGTAAACCTTGGCATAGCCCATCTTCCATGCAACCACGCTGCTACGGATATCGTATTCCCAGCAGTTACCCAAGATCGCGCGACGCAGCTCCTTGTTCACATTCTGGATGCTGGTGCCCTCATAGTAGATCCTGCCAAACGCACTCATCTTTCGGCGCTGAAGATAAATGCCCTTGAATACACTGGCCACACCAAGTATCGTCTTGGCCTGACGCAGCGCCATGGCTTTATCAGCGGCATTGATTTTGCTCGCATTATCGGAAAGCCACAACATGTAAGCTTTGAGTGATGGCAGGTCCACAGGCAGCGGATCAAAAATCTCATCAAAATGATGGGTACCAGAAAGAACCCGATAATCCGGATACAGATGATTGAATAACTGGTGGTTATCCGCATCATCGCCGGTGAGATAGTCGTCTAAAGCTTGGTCGGTGGTTTTTGTTGCGATCACACTCCCTTGTATGGCCAGCGTATTTACCGCTGCGGCTAGACTTGAGAGTTTGATTTCGCTCACTCGACCGGCGATCGCACTGCCCTGCTCTAGCGTCTCCACCAAGGCGAGATTGTTTTCGCGCAACCACTTATGCACCCGGATCTTATTGGGGCCAATTTGTCCACCGGCGTTGGCGAGTGTTTGGAGGGATATCGCATACCAGCCCTGCTTTAACTGAATCGGCGAACGAGCAAACTGCAGAGATTTGGTCAGCATGTCTTCTAGAACACGGACGTATTTTTTCAGCGCACGCTCAGCCGACATGGCAGGCTTGGGAAAAGCCTGCTGCATGGCTACTAACACTTTGGGATGGACGGTCAATTTGATCATCTGCGCACTGGTAAAACCTATGAATTCTCCGTTATTTAGCACCTATTCATAGATTCGTTATCAGTCAGAAAAAAGTCACACGCATATAGTAACTGCATCATTCCGATGCCACTTGCTTGATTGATGCATGCCTGAATTACTTGATCAAGAAAAGAACCAGTCCTTGTCAATTTTTGTAGCGAAATGAAATGAATCAATTCACGCCACTAAACCAATCAATTTGTCGCTATCCCAAAGAATTAGCGAACCTGGAGAATAAAACCAGCAATGGGCATCATAAGTACGTGTGCAAGGAGACACACATGCGCTACTACGAATTCGCCACCCCAGCACGACCCATACTCAAAATCAGTCAGCCGGCTCAGCCAGCAACCACAGCCAATACACCAGCAACACCACTACCGTTGAATACCGCTCCCACCGCCACACCTGCCGAACCCATCCGGGTTTATCCGCGCGCTTGGCAGCGTGAGTGGCTACAGCGGTATTTGGCAGCCCAGATGGCTCAGAACGCACAAACCATCAAGCCCACTGCGGATGACATTGCGATTGCGTCCATACGCTACGGTCAAGCCCAACGAGCTGCAGATGCTGACTATGAGCAGAAGACTGGCAAGGCTGCTGTTGAGCGGCGCTGGGTGAAACGGGATTAATTCGACTGTACTGCGTCATCGCTTGCGGCCCGAATCCACCGCACTCTGCACCAGCGCCAACACATGCGTGCGTTGAGTGTCTGAGAGCCGGCGAAACTGCTGAACCAGCATGTGCTCTTGCGCTGACAGCGATTTGTTTTTGGATACTGCCACTTCTTCATCAAATCTCAACCAAGTGGCCGATACCCCCAGTACGTCTGTCACGACCCGCAAGCGTGCCTGCGTGGGTATGGATTCACCTGCAATCCACTTGCGTGCCGCATGCACTAAGATGGCAAGCACGGGGTTTCGCTCGTTAAATGTGCGCTGTAGTGCCGTGGAACTGACCGGCATATCGCGCGCGGCCAATGCCGTCTTTACCCGCTCGGCGAATTGTGTTCTTTCGTGCTCGGCTGGTTGATTCAGTTTGCTTTTCATAGCCACTGAACGTGATTAGTTTTACGGAAACTTGGTAAAAAGTCACACGCATATAGTAACGGCATTCGCCCCAAAAGCCACCCACCTGATATTGCTTGGTAGATGAATGCCTGAATTGCTTGATCGAACAAAGACCAGTCCTCAATCCATCACAGGCATTCCAAACCGAACCAAAAACAGATAAGTACTTGATGAAGACCTATCGTGCCCTAGTCCGCGTTCAAAACCGTGGTCGAACCAATTATGTCAAAACTGAAGTTCGCGCTGAATCACAGCAGGACGCACGTTGGCTCTTGTGGGCGCAGTACGGCTTTCACAGCATTTATTCGGGACCCGAATTGATCAATACTCGCTTTAGATCTCCCGCAAGTAAGCAAGATAAAATCTAGCTCAAGGCGCCGACGCCACAAACACCGGTCTCTGGCAAATTGCGCCTTGGCCAATCAAAATTATTTACCAAACGAAAATCAAGGAGGCCCATTTGGACCGATTCACAATCTCGCTAGACCCAGAGCTTGCTACCGATTTTGATGCACTGATAAGCCAAAAAGGTTACGCAAACCGTTCAGAAGCTGTCAGGGATTTGATCCGGCAGGCGCTGGAGTCTTCGCGAAAGTCGTCCGGCAAATCAAAATACGCAGTGGCCGTGGTGAGTTACGTCTATAACCATCACGAAAAAACGATGGCCGAACGGATAACAAATACCCACCACGACCATCATGACCTAGTTGTTTCAAGCACTCACGTACACCTTGATCACGACAATTGCTTAGAGGCGGTTTTTCTTAAAGGAAAAACGGCAGAAGTTACGCAGTTCGCGAATCAGTTGACCGCAATGGCTGGCGTGCGACATGGGACAATGAACCTGATTTCAGCTGATGTGCAGACTCGAAAGCATAGCCACGGATTCCATGGATCTCATATGCACTACCACCTGATGCCAAAAAATTGATCTAAAGTTTCCGCGATGTCAGATTTATAAAGGCATTAGCCCAGAAGAGCTGGAAGCACTTCCCGCGTACACGTCTGCTACCTAAGAAACGTTTCATATGAATAATAAATTTAATTTCTTACGGATTAACGTGATCAACTCACGCTTTAAGAGTTCGCAGTTAGTATTTAAATAACCATCTATTTAATTTTGCGATTGAAAACGCCACTTTGTTGATGAGCTTGGCAAGGTGACTTGTGATTAGAAAAAAACGACGGTAAACTGGTATGAAATTTTAGTAATTTTTCATATTTGATGAAAATGACTCTCCGTCCTGCGCAGTTGGTTTTGGCTTCAATATTCGCATCCTCGGGGCTGTGGATCACGTGCGGAGTGCTGGCTGATGATATTCGTAGCCTGCCCGAGGTTGAAGTTACAAGTTCGCGATATGGTCTGGTCGGAGTCGCCGATAATGCTAGCGAAGGAGTGGCCGGTCAATTTCAGATACAAAACCGTGTGATCGCGCGCGTCGGTGAGGTGCTCGAAGTGGTACCCGGGCTGATTGTCAGTCAACACAGTGGTGATGGCAAAGCCAACCAGTACTTCTTGCGCGGTTTTAACCTTGACCATGGCATCGATTTTAAGATGTCGCTCGATGGCATGCCTATCAACCAACGCAGCCATGCCCATGGTCAGGGTTGGGCCGATCTAAATCCACTGATCCCGGAATTAATCTCTTCGATTCACTACCGCAAAGGCCCCTACTACGCAGCCGACGGCGATTTTGCTAACGCGGGGTCGGCGAATATTTATTACTCGGATAAGATTGATCGAGGTTTGGCTAGTTTTGGTTTAGGCCAAAATGGCTACTACCGCACCTTGCTCGCGAACGCACCAAAATTCAAAGAGGGAAACATGCTTTATGCCCTCGAGTTATCACACTACGATGGGCCTTGGAATAACCCCGATAACTACAATAAAGTGAATGGCTTGTTGCGCTACTCGCAAGGTAGTCTGGCCAACGGCTTTAATCTCACGGCCATGGCCTACTCCGGTCGATGGAACTCGACTGACCAGATTCCGTGGAACGAGTACAAGCAAGGACTTATTTCCCGCTGGGGGTCGATGGACACATCATCAGGCGCTACGGCGCACCGCTACAGTTTATCCGGAGAGTGGAGAGATTCCGATCAAGCGGGTAACACCTTAGTTCAAGCCTACGTGATCAATAACTATCTTGACCTGTACTCGAATTTTGAGTACGGCGCCGACAGTCAGTTCAATCAGCGCGACAACCGCGTAACCTCCGGCATCAACGCGTCACGAACGCTAACCATGAAAGGGTTAGGAAAAGAGGCGGCAAATACGTTTGGAATACAGATTCAGCACGACCAGATTCAAAACGGCTTATTCAGCACACGCCAGCGCAGCCGAATCGAATGTCAAATTGGCAGCGCGGGTTCGAACGAGCAATGTCGTAAGGACCGTGTCGCTCAGAGCAGCATCGGCATCTATGCCGAAAACCATGTCCACTGGAATGATTGGTTTCGTACTGTTGCCGGATTGCGCGGCGACTATTTTCGATTCGCTAATTCGAGCTTAGAGACTTCGCTGGTCGGCGCGAACAATACGGCCACGGTCAATGATTTCATCACCAGTCCAAAACTTAATTTGGTGTTTGGCCCTTGGAGTAAAACTGAGTATTACTACAGTATCGGGAATGGCTACCACTCGAATGACGCGCGAGGCGTCACGATCGGTAGCGGTAC
>CAMBJI010000079.1 GCA_945867725.1 Bordetella parapertussis | reverse complement strand
TTATTAATCCCGTCGATGGGTACTTTCTCAGTCAACAACCATTCCACGACCGCATATCGGCCAGTGTAGGCAGCAATATGTAAACAATTGGCTCCCTTGGCATCTTTGGCAGTCAAAATTGCGCCACGCTCATGGAGCATCCGGGCGATCTTTAGATGGCCTCTATTACAGGCAAAGATCAGTGGCGTATTGCTACCTCGGGACGTTACCTCCACTGACGCATTGCAATCAATGAGACAGCGCGCCATCGCCTCAAGTCCCCTGTAGGCCGCATAACAGAGTGGCGTCATCCCATGAAGAATTGGTGGTGGGTGAGACTTATTGAGCAGTTCGGGAGCTTGCTGAAGTAATGCCCGCAGACCACCTTCATCTCCCGCATCGATCAATGCCTGCAACCGCTCCGGTGTCGCTGGACCGGCATCGACTCGTCGCCGCTTAAACTCAAGCTCCGTCGAGGGTTCGATGTCCATACCCGCCTCTTCGGTTTCCGGACGCCCCCGCTTCAAACCACGCCCGGATGACGCATCTTCTGGCCCGACACCACCCTGCCCGGCGGGCCGGTTGTACAGCTTGGGCGAAGCGGGGCGGGGGGGCACAACTTGCGGCGGAATTTGTGTTGGTGCGGGAGGCAGATCTTGCGCGGGCGGGACAGACGGATTGAGGCCGGGGATGGACATAAGGAATGATTCCCATCGTTGTAACAACATTGAGCATCAGGCAGCGCAGGCTAGTGCGATGGTGTATTGACTGTATGTGTGAAACAACACGCCGATGGGTTCCCGAATGACGATGATTACGGGAAAAAATGTGAGGCACTGACCGAAAGCGGATAACTGTCGCTCTGGCGATACGCGAGGCGGGGAATAACGAGGAAGCGACGTCGCAGCGTGTGCCGCGACGCCGTGTAAAACATCAACTCTTGACTGAAGGCTCCACAGCACGCAGACGAATGTGCAGTTCTTTCAACTGCTTCTCATCCACTTCGGATGGCGCCTGAGTCAGCAAGCATTGCGCGCGCTGAGTTTTGGGGAAGGCAATCACGTCGCGAATGGATTCGGCACCCGTCATCATGGTGACGATACGATCGAGGCCGAACGCCAGACCGCCATGCGGTGGCGCGCCGTACTGCAGCGCGTCAAGCAAGAAGCCGAATTTGAGTCGCGCTTCTTCTTCGCCGATATTGAGTGCAGTGAACACTTTGCTCTGCACATCGGCACGGTGAATACGCACTGATCCACCACCGAGCTCCCAACCATTCAAGACCATGTCATAGGCTTGCGCAATGGCCTTGCCGGGATCAGTGCTGATGAAATCTTCATGACCGACTTTGGGTGCGGTGAACGGATGATGGAGCGCGTTCCAGCGGTTAGCGTCTTCATCGAATTCGAACATCGGGAAATCAACCACCCACAGTGGACGCCAGGCTTCTTCGAACAAGCCATTTTTACGACCAAAATCGCTGTGGCCAATTTTGACGCGCAGCGCACCAATCGCATCGTTGACGACTTTGGCTTTGTCGGCGCCGAAGAAAATCAGGTCGCCATCCTGCGCACCGGTACGCTCGAGGATCTGCGCCAGTGCAGCGTCATGAATGTTTTTGACGATCAGTGATTGCAGACCATCGCGGCCTTTGGCTTTGTCATTGACCTTGATGTAGGCAAGACCTTTGGCACCGTAGATGGCGACGAATTGCGTGTAAGCGTCGATTTCGGAACGTGGCATACCGCCGTTTTCGTTCGCGCCGCCGGGTACGCGCAGACCGACCACACGACCACCTTCCATGTTGGCTGCGCCAGAGAAGACTTTGAAGTCCACGTCTTTCATGACGTCGGTCAGCTCGGTGAATTCAAGCTGAACACGCATGTCGGGTTTGTCGGAGCCGTACTTCGCCATCGCGGTGGCGAAATCCATCATCGGGAACGGATCGGGTAAATCGACGTTGAGTGCGTTCTTGAAGGTTTTACGAATCATGCCTTCGAACAGATCGCGAATTTCTTGTTCAGACATGAACGAGGTTTCGCAATCGATCTGGGTAAATTCAGGCTGACGATCAGCACGCAGGTCTTCGTCGCGGAAGCATTTTGTGATCTGGTAGTAACGATCGAAGTTTGACACCATCAGCAATTGCTTGAATAACTGCGGCGACTGAGGCAGCGCAAAGAAGTGTCCGGCATTCACACGCGAAGGCACGAGGTAATCACGTGCGCCCTCGGGCGTGGATTTGGTGAGCATCGGCGTTTCGATGTCAATGAAGCCATGCTCATCCAAAAACTTCCGAACTTCCATCGTGACCTTGTAGCGCAGGCGCAAGTTGTACTGCATCTGCGGACGACGCAAGTCCAGTACACGATGCGTCAGGCGCGTGGTCTCGGAGAGGTTCTCATCATCAAGCTGGAACGGTGGTGTGACTGAAGGATTGAGCACTTCGAGTTCATGGCACAGCACTTCGATTTTGCCGGAGGTGAGGTTGGCGTTGTCGGTGCCTTCGGGACGTGCGCGTACCAGACCGGTGATGCGCAAACAAAATTCGTTACGCACGGACTCGGCGGCTTTAAACATATCGGCACGATCCGGATCGCAGACAATCTGCACCAGACCTTCGCGGTCGCGCAGATCAATAAAAATAACGCCACCGTGGTCGCGGCGGCGATGTACCCAGCCGCACAGGCTGACTGTCTGGCCCATCAGTGTCTCGTTGGTCAGGCCGCAGTAATGTGTTCGCATTGACATCTTGTTCGGTCTCGCTTCTGTCTTGTTTGGGTGATTAATTAATGATCGACTGCTTCAGCCTTGGCGCCGGTCTGGGCTGATGCCAAAGGCTTGCTACTTGGCGCGGGCGGTGCAGGTGGTGGCGCCACCACGCCCATGGAGACGATGTACTTGAGCGCCTCATCTACGCTCATGTTGAGTTCGATGGTGTCTTCTTTTTTCAGCATGAGAAAAAATCCGGACGTGGGATTGGGCGTGGTCGGTACATAGACGCTGACGTAATCACCACTGAGATGATTTTTAACATCACCACCAGGTACGCCGGTCTGAAAGGCAATGGTCCAGACGCCTTCGCGCGGATACTGCACCAGCAGCGCCTTGCGAAACGCGTTACCCGAAGAGGAGAACAAGGTGTCGGAGACCTGCTTGACGCTGGAGTAAATCGAATTGACCACTGGAATACGCTGCAGCAGTAATTCCCACAGCAGCAGCAGGCGGTTGCCGATGAAATTACGGGTTACCAGACCGGTAATGAAAATGATCACCAGCGTCAGTATCGTGCCCACACCGGGCAGATTGAAACCCAGCAGCAATTCGGGGCGCCACTGCGGTGGCAGCAGCAGCAGGGACTGATCAAGCGTGCCGATGATGAGATTGAGCACCCAGAGAGTGATCACAAGCGGCACGAGAACCAGTAAACCGGTGATGAAATATTTGCGCATGAATGCTTTACTTAGGTGGCCGAAGGAGTTGCTGTTGTACTCGCAGCGGCGGGCGCCGAACTGGCGGCAGTTGTTGCGGTTGTTGGAGTCGCTGCTGTCGTCGTTGCTGTTGTTGTAGTGGCTGCTGTCGTTGCTGCTGTCGTTGCCGCTGCAGTCCCGTCTGCGGTCGTACCAGCAGGATTGGCATCGGCCTTCGCCGCAGGCGTGGCGCCGTTACGGAAATCGGTGACGTACCAGCCACTGCCCTTGAGCTGAAAGCCGGCCGCGGTGACTTGCTTGCGGAATTCAGGTTTGCCGCAGGACTCGCAGTCGGTCAGCGGCGCGGCGGAAATGCTTTGCAGTACGTCCTTGGCGAAGCCGCATGCTTCGCAGCGATAGGCATAAATCGGCATAGTTGCTCCCCTCTCTGCAAAATTTCGAAAACCTTGGAGTATAAGGGGTTTCTAGGGAGTCTCGTCGTGTGAATCGGCGCTTATCGACCCGGTGTCTGTTTGAAAATTGTACTTTTCAAACAGACACTACAGACAATCATGCGGCGAGCTTTTGGCGCTCAGGCAGCAAGGAGCCGACAATCATGCCCAGAAAGGCAACCAGCAAGCCAACGAGCTGGGGTGGCCAGATCGATTCACTGCCAAAGGCTTCCATCAGCAGCCAGCTACCCAGCCCGCCAATGACGGAGCATAAAGCGCCCTGCGTATTGGCGCGTTTCCAGTAGAGGCCCATCACCAGCGGAATAAAAGCGCCCACCAGCGGTACTTTGTAGGAATTGCCGACCATTTCATAGATCGGCATGCCCTGCGACAGCAGCGCGAAGGTCGTGACGATGATGGTGAAACAAACAACGACGACACGGGTGGTCATCAGCAGTTGACGATCCGACATCGGCCGGATTTCGCGAATGATGTTTTCGGTGAGCGTGATACTGGGCGCCAGCAAGGTACCGCTAGCAGTCGACATGATGGCCGACAGAAGCGCACCAAAGAACAATATCTGCGCAAACACCGGCGTGTGGGTCAGGATAAGGGTGGGCAGGATTTTCTGCGGATCGTCTTCGATCAACGAAGTAAACATCGCCGGATCAATCATCTGCGCCGCATACACCAGAAACATCGGGATGAAGGCAATCAGGAAATACATCGAGCCACCAATAACCGCACCCGTGGCGGCTGAACCTTCAGAGCGCGCCGACATTACTCGCTGAAATACATCCTGCTGCGGTATCGAGCCAAACATGATCGTGACGGCGGCACCAATGAACGCCAGTATCGCTGGCAACGTGAGCTCAGGCAGAAAATTGAGCTTGCCAGCCTGATTCGCATGCGCAATCACGACACCCGCCCCACCCGCTTCGCCGGCAATCACCCAGACGATGTACAAGAGGCCGGCGATAATCAGCGTCATCTGAAATGAATCCGTCAGCGCCACCGCCCACATGCCGCCAAACAGCGTGTAAGTCAGGACGATAGTCGAACCTATGATCATGCCGGCTGAAAGGGAGATGGCGCCGTTGGTCAACACATTAAAAACCAGACCCATGGCGGTAATCTGTGCCGACACCCAACCTAAATAAGAAGCCACGATACAAAGCGACACCATGATCTCGACCGGTCGGTTGTAACGCTGCTTGTAATAGTCGCCGATGGTCAGCAGATTCATGCGATACAAACGTCGCGCAAAAAAGAGGCCGACGAAGATCAGACAAAGCGAAGCACCGAACGGATCCTCGACAACACCGACCAAACCATGCTCGGCAAAGCGGGCCGGAATACCCAACACAGTTTCCGAACCAAACCAGGTTGCAAATACCGTGGCAATCACCACGGGCAAAGGCAGCGAGCGTCCGGCATTCGCATAATCGCTTGCGGTCTTGACGCGTCGTGCCGCATACAGACCCAGTGCCACCGAGATAAGTAGGTAGAGCGCGACAAAGATCATCAAGGTGTTCATGCAATCTCCGTTAGGCGCGGACGTTTCCGCGGAAAAAACAGGCGGGATTATAGCGGCGAAGTACTAATTTCAGGGCGATGTCGGAATGACATCTGTGGTTTGATGTGGAACGCGTGATGAGGTGGTTGGCTGAGTCTTCCACAGAGTGACCATGGGCCCCAGCTTTCGCTGGGGTGACAATTTTTAAGGTAATCACTTCAAATTCCGTCACCCCAGCCACCGCCCCCGCGAAAGCTGGGGGAAAGCTGGGGCCCATCGTCGTTAACGGAGCAGCTGTGAAAAGCAGCAGGTCGTATACATGCCGGTGTTTCGCACAGTAGCGGCCAGGCGCTGATTATCTTTTTTGTTTAGCGAACTCTAACAAAAAAAGATACGAAGCCACCTAGAGCGCCGAATGCCAACGCATCAAAAGCTGAACCACGAGAATACCCGCGATAAGTCCGCCACCAAAATACACCGCAATACCCAGCAGCAGGTTGGTGCGTCGCTGCTCGGCCAGCAGGCGCTGAAGCAAAGCGCTGTTATCGACTTGATGCCCTTCTGCCTTGGCCTCGAGTGCCTGCTGCACCAAACGTGGCAGCTGGGGCAGGATGTGCGCATAGTGTGGCGCCTCGATCTTCAGACGTTCGATGAAACCACGCCAGCCGACCTGCTCTTTCATCCAGCGCTCTAGTGAGGGCTTGGCGGTTGCCCACAGATCAAGATCCGGATCCAGCTCGCGGCCGAGTCCTTCGATATTGAGCAGTGTCTTTTGCAAGAGCACGAGTTGCGGCTGCACTTCAACATTGAAGCGGCGCGACGTCTGGAATAGTCGTAGCAGCACCTGACCAAACGATATCTGCGACAAAGGCCGATCAAATATCGGTTCGCAGCAAGCACGCACGGCAGCTTCAAGTTCATCGACACGCGTATCTTTGGGTGCCCAGCCAGATTCGATATGGGCTTGCGCAACGCGTTTGTAATCGCGCTGAAAAAACGCCAGAAAATTTTGCGACAAATAGTCTTTGTCGAAATCAGTCAACGTGCCAACGATACCGAAATCGAGCGCAATGTAACGGCCAAATGTTTCAGGTGTAGTGGACACCATGATGTTCCCGGGATGCATATCCGCGTGAAAGAAACCATCGCGAAATACCTGCGTAAAAAATATCTCCACACCGTCGCGCGAGAGTTTTTTGAGATCGACGCCTGCATCGATCAAGCGTTGCGTCTGCGAGATGGGTATGCCGTGCATGCGCTCCATGACGATGACGGATTCGGCGCAATAATCCCAGAACATTTCCGGTACCATCAGCAGCGGCGAGCCTGCAAAATTACGGCGTAATTGGCTTGCATTCGCTGCCTCACGCATGAGGTCCAGCTCGTCGTGCAGGTGTTTGTCGAACTCAGCAACAACCTCGCGCGGCTTCAAACGCGGCCCGTCGGACCACCAACGCTCAACCCACCCAGCAACGACACGCATGAGTGCGATGTCTTTACCAATGGCCTGATGCACACCCGGGCGCAAAACTTTGACAGCGACCTCGGTGCCATTTTTCAGTACCGCAAAATGTACCTGTGCCACCGATGCTGAAGCCACCGGCTCACGCGAGAAGCTGGCGAACAATTGATCCGGATGCTGACCCAGCGAGCGAGTGATTTGTGCCACCGCCAAATTCGACGCAAAAGGCGGCACCTGATCCTGCAACAAAGCCAACTGGTCTGCGACATCGGCCGGCAACAAGTCCCGGCGCGTGGAAAGTACCTGACCGAATTTCACAAAAATCGGTCCCAGTTCTTCCAGCGCACGACGCAAACGTTCGCCACGCGGTGCGCTCAGATCACGCCAGAACAAAAACGCCGACAAGAGCCGCAGATGGGGTGGCACGCGGCCGCTGGAAAGGATGATCTCATCCAGCCCGTAGCGAAGCGCCACGCGGGTGATTTTCAAGACACGCAACAAGCGCGAAATCATCGGGCGCTCCCTGCGCTTGGGCTGGTGCCTGAATTTGTTGTTGTGTTTGTGCTCGTGTTTGTGCTCGTGTTTGTGTTCGTGTTTGTGTTCGTGTTTGTGCTCGTGCTTTTGCTTGGGCTTAGGCTTGCGCCTGTCCCCGAGCGTGTCTCGAGAAAGCCAATGCGCTTGCCGAGTCGCTCGACATCGTCGCGTAATGCAGCGACTTGCACCGCAAAATCTTCACCAACTTTTCGATACAGCAGCGTAGGGTTTTCCTCCAGCAGATACTCGGCAATTTGCTCAACGAGCTTGCGACCGCCGGAGCGCACACCCTGCACCGTCGCCCGCGCGGCTTGCGCAATACGCACCGCAGCAATATCGCCAACGAATGGCGCGAGATCTTCTTCCGCTTCCCAGTGCAGGCCTTGCGCTACTTCAGAGATCGCTTTGGCTAGCTCGGCGTCGCCACTCAGACTGACATAAGAAAACGCTCTATCCATGTTCGACAGAATCTGCGGCAGGTCAGCAGGCTTGATACGAATGGTGACATGGGGTTCGGCTTGGGTTGCTACTTGCAGCAGACCGTCATTGGCCACCGCCAGATCAAGCTGCAAGGTCCCGACCGCAATTCGCGCTGACTTTCCTGCGTGCGGCAGCAGAACTTTGCACAGTTGCGGCTGGCGCGACAGCAAGTGATTAATTGCAGCGGCAAGGGGACGTTCGGGTGTCATCATGGTCTTGTAAGTTGGCAGGCATGTCAGCCTACAACTTCACGCCCACATGCAAAGCCGCGACGCCGGCAGTGAGATTGAAATACTCCACCCTGTCCAGTCCAGCGTCC
Organism: Bordetella parapertussis; assembly: GCA_945867725.1. Taxonomy (GTDB): domain Bacteria; phylum Pseudomonadota; class Gammaproteobacteria; order Burkholderiales; family Burkholderiaceae_D; genus Pernthalerella. The sequence continues at coordinate 141 of CAMBJI010000079.1, read as the reverse complement.
TGCATCATTCCCTTCAGCGTTTCCTGATCCGGATGCATGCGGATGGACTCAGCAAGATAGCGGTAGCTGTCTGCATCGCTAGCGATCTTCTGACCCAGCCAAGGCAGCACTTTGAACGAATACATGTCGTAAGGCTTTTGT
>CAMBJI010000078.1 GCA_945867725.1 Bordetella parapertussis | reverse complement strand
CTCGACGAAGCATCTCGTCAGCATCTCAATCGCGCCTGGCACCGCCTCGACCCTTGGCCTGATACCGTGGCCGGGCTGACCCGCCTGAAATCCGAATTCACTATCGCCACGCTGTCGAACGGAAATCTGTCACTGCTATCCAACATGGCCAAGCACGCGCAGCTACCTTGGGATTTGATTCTATCGGCTGAGGTTTTCCGGCACTACAAACCTGATCCCGAAACCTATCTGGGTGTGGCTGAACTATTTGACCTAACAGCACGGGACGTGATGATGGTCGCCACCCATGAAGATGATCTGCAGGCAGCGCTAGGGTGCGGTCTGCAGACGGCTTATGTTCATAGACCGCATGAGTATGGTGTTGCGGTTCCAAAGGCGGTGGGTGATCTAGGCGTTTTTGATTTACAGGCGCGGGATTTTAACGATCTGGCTGATCAGCTTGTGCGGAAGACTTAGCGCTAGGTAGCAGCGGGTTTTCTGTTTCTTTAGGTCAGCTGGTCCACAACGAAAGACGCTGGATCCCGGCCTGCGCCGGGATGACGTGTCAGGAGCAGTGGGTCTCAAAATCGTCATCACCTGCATGTGATGACTGCTGCGTGGGCGAGTCGCATGCGACCCGAATTCCCCACTCGCTCCCGGCGCAGGCCGGGATCCAGTGGCTTTACTCAAATAGCGTGAGACAAATTACTGGCCTGCAGACAAACACACTCAACTAAAAATATCTACGCAACACCGACTCAGCCACACAAACCGGCTTGTCACTACCCTCCTGCTCCACAGTCATCTTCCACACAATCTGCACGCAATCCGCCAAACGCTCGACCGACAGCAGGGAAAACCGTCCACGCACTCGACCACCGACAATCATGGGCGAGGGAAAACGCACTTTGTTCGTACCGTAATTGATACTCATCTTGCCAAACGGGAGTTCGACCTGCGACTCAAAAAATTTCGGTAACAAGGACAGCGTCAGAAACCCATGAGCAATCGTGCCGCCAAACAGCGATTCGCGCTTGGCACGTTCGATATCGACATGAATCCACTGCGGATCATCAGTCGCTTCAGCGAACTTATTCACGCGTTCCTGACTGATCGTCAGCCAGTCGCTGACACAGACTTCCTTGCCAACTTCAGCTTCCAGTGCTTCGGGCGTATCAAACGTTCGCATGAATTTTCCTTAGGAGATCAGGCCATCAAGCCGCTGCAGCGAAGGCTGGCTGGGCAATGAAACGCGCGAGGTGATGATCAGTGTCCCCCAACGTCAACTCAATCGTGGTCAAACGTTTGAAGTAATGCGCCGCCGGAAGTTCATTGGTGACGCCCATGCCACCATGCAGCTGAACTGCTTGTTGGCCGATGTATTTCATGGCCTCACCGACACGGGCTTTGGCTGCAGAGGTCACGCGCCGACGCTCGCTTGCCTCCTCGGATGACATACTCACTGCAGCCAGCATCGCCATTGAGCGCGCCTGCTCTAACTGCATGAACATCTCTGCCATACGATGCTGAAGCACTTGAAATTTCCCAATCGGGACACCAAACTGCTGACGTGTCTTCAAGTACTCCAGCGTGGCATTTGTGAGTGCTTCCATGACGCCCAGCGCCTCTGCACATAAAAGTGCAACGCCATGATCGGTGGCAGCCTCCAGCAGCGACCAGCCCTCACCCTCGACACCCAGCAGCGATGCGGCAGGTACCTTGACCTGTTTGAAATCGATGGTGGCCATGCGCATACCGTCATTACTGCGCGCATCGCGCATGCTGATACCGGCGCTGTCTGCTGGAATCATAAAAATAGAGATACCCTTTGTATCGCTTTGCGCACCTGCGCTGCGCGCAGACACAAGCAGATATCCCGCCTGAGCACCGTGCAGCACAGCGGACTTGCTACCATCAATCACATAGTGATCATCCAGTTTGCGCGCCGTGGTCTCGATATTTACAAGTTCATGACGCGACTGTCGCTCGCCGAGTGCACACGCGAGAATCATGTCACCACCAGCGACCTTGGCCAGCACATCACCATGACCGCCGGCCAGTTTAAGAAACTGCACACCCAGCGCAGTGGCAAACACCGGTTCAACCAACAGCGCACTTCCTAGTGCCTGCATCACTACCATCTGATCAATGGCAGTGCCATCAAAACCATCATGCTCAGAAGGCACCGGCAAGGCTAATACCCCCAGCTCTGCCAAGGCCTGCCAGGCAGCAGTCGATACACCTGCATCGGAGCTGATGATCTGCTTGCGCTTCTCAAAGCCGTAGTCTTTTTCTGCCCAGCGCGCAATCGCATCGGCGAGTTGCTGCTGCTCGGAGTTCAGGTCAAAGTCCATAGTATCTCGTCCCTCTCACAGACCCAGAATCATCTGGGTAATGATGTTTTTCTGGATCTCGTTCGACCCGCCATAAATCGTGGTCTTGCGATAGTTAAAGTAGTACGGCATGAGCGGCGCCGTGTCGTCATCACCAACCGATGTCGATGCCTCGTCACCCTCCAGATAAGACAACTCGAAAGGCAATCCAAGTGGTCCTGCGGCTTCGACCATCAACTCAGTCAGCCGCTGCTGGATTTCGGTACCTTTGACTTTGAGCATCGAGGCTTCCGGTCCCGGGGCGCGGCGTTTGGCTTCCTGCGATATCACGCGCAACACAGTCACCTCGAGCGCCATCAGATCAATCTCAAGCGAAGCAACCTTGGAGGCAAACAGAACATCGTCCAACAGCGGACGGCCACCTTTTTGCATGCGCAATGCAAGTCGCTTCAGGAACTGCAGCTCACGCTTGGAGCGACCAACGGCCGCAATACCTGTGCGCTCGTGACCGAGCAAATATTTCGCGTAGGTCCATCCACGGTTTTCTTCGCCGATCAGATTGGTGACAGGCACTCTCACTTGATCCAGAAAAACTTCATTGACTTCGTGGTCCTCATCGAGCGTGATGATAGGTCGCACGGTAATGCCCGGCGTCTTCATGTCAATCAGCAGAAAGGAAATTCCCTCCTGCTTGCGTGCCGCCGGATCGGTACGCACGAGGCAGAACATCATGTCGGCATGTTGTGCCAAGGTGGTCCAAGTTTTCTGGCCATTGACGATGTAGTGATCGCCATCGCGCTCAGCGCGGGTTTTCAGTGACGCGAGGTCAGAGCCGGAGCCGGGTTCGGAATAGCCCTGACACCACCAGTCCTCACACGACAAGATGCGCGGCAAGTAATGACGTTTTTGCACTTCATTGCCAAAGGCCATGATGACCGGGGCGACCATATTGACGCCGAAAGGCATGATCGCGGGCGTGCCGGCACGGGCACACTCTTCTTCCCAGATATGCTGCTGCGCCTTATTCCAGCCTGTACCGCCGTGCTCGACAGGCCAGTTCGGCGCAACCCAGCCCTTGGTGGCGACGATTTTGTGCCAGCGAACGAAGTCTTCGCGCTTCAAACGCTTGTGATTGAGAATTTTGTGCTGAAGATCAGCCGGCAGGCTGGCCGCCAGCCACGTGCGAACTTCCGCTCGAAATGCCAGTTCCTCTGGCGTGTAGTTCAAATTCATGCAGCCTCCGTCCGGTTTAGCACGACCGTTCAGATTTTACATGAAGACTTGATTGCCCCTTAGAAAGAGGTGAATCAACGATTAGGGCAATGGCGCAAGGCAAGCAAGCTTACCTCGCACCAACGTACTTGCTTAATCGATATAGGAATGGAAAGCATCAGGGTGACTGACTGCGCCAGCCTGCGTGCGATCAACCGGTAAATTGCTGCAGGCCGCCATTGAGAGGAGAGCCAGAACGGTCAAAATTTTTCTCATGAATTGCCTCTTGTCAGTAGTGAGTGGATCTTTCGCAAATTCGCTCAAGCATCATTATGTGCAAATTGCGAGACTGCATTCAGAACAAGATGAATCAAATTAGTTCACATACTTGCTCTTCGACCACCATAGCACTGTAAAACAAACGATTGAACGAAAATTGAAAATTTGACGAATCGCTAACTTAGTAAAAAGATGATCATCCTATGCCCCCTGTTTCACACCCTGCTTCACACCCTGCTTCACACCCTGCTTATATGACCGCAAAACTAGCAAACAATCCGCTGACTTTGATCTGGATCAGTGTGATTCCTCAAGGACAGGCGACACCTGACAAATGACAATACGCTGATGAGTTGGGAAGAGATCTGTTTTCGTTGCCGTCTGACAGAAATTCAGCGGATCGAATTTTGATGATTTTCTTGCACATTAAAAACGAAACTTTCAGCACGCCATTGGGCCATTTCTTGCTCGCCAGGTGAGAGCTTTTTTCCAATGAAAACAATATTCTTTTTGGCCAAGGCATAACCGCATAGCTCACTGATGCAATACCATTGATAAGCTTTCACGTAACTCTGCTCAACGCCCTGTCCATGGGAGTATAAAAATCCCAGATGGAACTGCGCTTGACGATGACCTTGCGCCGCCGCCAACAAGTACCAGTGCGCCGCCTCTTCAAATTGCTGAGTAACGCCCAAGCCCTGCGCATACATTTGACCCAATTCAAATTGGGCTGACGGATACCCCTTATCTGCCGCAATTCGGAAAAAACTCACCGATCGCACCAGATGCGGTGCCGTGCTGCGCCGTACCGTTTTGCGCGGTATCGGCAATGCATTGAGGTCATGACTAGGGTCATGCATCGCCTCACCCGCTCTGAGGGCATACGCCAAATGCAACACCGAAGGCATATGTCCCTGCAGCGCCGCAGCTTCATACAGACTCATTGCCTTTGCGCGAACCTCCGCCTGATTCGATTGGTGCTCAAGTAGTTGCGCCCAATGGTATTGACCATCGCTATTCGCTTGTGCCACAGACAACTGCAGCAAGCGCGAGGCCTCCGTAATATTTTTTACGATCCCGACGCCTTGGGCGTATGCAAGGCCCAAACGCCACTGCGCCTCTGACTGATTTTTTTCCACGGCGCGCATCAGCCACTCAACCGCCAAGGTGGGGTCCTGATCCACGCCATCACCCTGCATCAGCATCGCACCCAAGGTCGTCATGGCCTCAGCATCTTCGCCCCGCCGTGCTAATCGAAAAAGTGCTTCAGCGGCGTCATATCGACGGGCATCGTTCATCGCCTGACGAATCTCGACGGGCTTAAGATCAGCGGCCAACTCAGACGCTTGCTGGGCAGCGCGCGGCTCCGCTCGGGTGCCCGCCAATTTAAACCACATGAGTGCGCGCGTACGATTACGCTCGCGTCCCTCGCCACGCAAATTCATCAAACCCAAGTGATAGCGAGACGGGTACAAACCCATCAGCGATGCCATGGTGAACATACGGTGCGCAGTCTCAAACGACAGTTCGCCTGCCTTCTCATTTCTGAGGTCCAGAGCTAGCTGGTAAAGCTTGTCCGGATCGGACTGCAGCAGTTGTGTGAGTTTCAAGGGGGAAGGAAACTTCGTCAAAAAGGTGACATGAATGGTAAGCGTTGACCAAATGACTCAAGAAAAATTGCTACGCCAGCAAACCTACCGCACAAAATAATTGTACTCGCCCCAAAAATCGCAGGTGCTATTCCCGCGCAAATTGACAGACCAATTGCAAGGCACACGGCCGATTCAATTGCGGACATACGCATATGTATCCAACGGTAATCAGTGATAATCTTTATACACACGATTCAACCGAACTATTAGCCGGAGATAAAATTGTCATTTTATTACGCCATATACTACCGATCGCAAGTGCTTAGATTCATGTTTTGTGCGCTTTGCATGCTGAGTTTTATCGGCACCGCGACAGCACAGATAAGCCAGCTGGATGGCGAATGGTATTCAACACAGTGGAAGTATGGCTACCGGCTCAAAAATGGCGTTGGTATCGCCACCAGCACCAACAGCCCGAACTTCAAAGTCGGTGATGAAATCATCCGGATTGATCATACCGAAGGCAATAATTTTGAAGGCGAACAGGTCTATCGCGATGGCCGCTTTTATCGGATTTACCTCACACTAGAACCAGATGGCCGCCTATTCATTATGGGCGAACGCAATATCTCCTGGCATATGGAACGTGTGCGTCGGCCTTCAACGGAACGCAGTGATAAGGCCAGAGAAGGTGTCGCAAAAGCGAAATGCCTGCTGTTTGCAGCAGCTCGTCAATCCTGCGCTTCTGCGGGTAGCTATTCGCAGTGCATGAATATTCGCTGGGGTAAAGACTGGACGGCGCAAGAAACACTGTGCCAGTAAGTGGCATGATCATGAACCCTACATCCGAAAGCTCCAACTTAGGACGGCGCGAAACTCTTATTCGATTATCTCGAATTGGCGCTCTTTTTCTAGGGCATTCTGGATTTTCTGCATTGGCAGCCGCAAAATCTGCGCGTAAAACTGAAAACAAACCAGTCGCAGAAACCGCCAGTGAGCCGCAGTTGCCGGCCCGACCCGAGCGCTTGATTAAATCCGACGCTGATTTGAGCGGGTCACTAGATCATCAACTATTCAATCCATCGACAAAAAGAAAAATCGGCATACGAATTCGCTTGCCGATAACAAAAGAGAAAACCGGGTTGATTCTCTATTCACCCGGACTAGGTAGCGGACTGAATAACGGTGCCCCATGGTGTGAGGCATGGCGCAATGCAGGTTTTGTCGTTGTCACTCTTTCGCACCCAGTGACAAATGACGACATCTGGGATATTTCAAAGCAATCCTTGAAATCAAATCTGCGGGATTCGCTGGCTTTTCCCCAGTATGGGCTGAGGGTTACGGACTGCAAATTTGTACTTGATGTTTGCTTAGCAGATGTTGATTTGAAAAACTTTATTGATAGCGAGAGAGTCGGTATTGCAGGCCATTCCTATGGCGCCCTGACAGTTCAGTCCATTGCGGGACAGTCCAATGGCGCGAATCAAGCGGATCCACGCATCAAAGCGGCCATCGCATTTTCTCCGACGGCCATGTCGGCCGCTGCGGCGAACTCAATGAAGACAGTCAAAATTCCATTCTTCTGCATCACCGGCGATCATGATAATCATGTCACTTTTAAAAATGACATCGATGCCATGCGCCTTGGTGTCGAACTCAATAAAAGAAAATACGTCTACAAGGGCCTACCGGCGGGGAAACGTGAACAACTTGTCCTTGCCAATGCAGACCACATGAGCTTCGCAGGGGAAAATCTACATGGCACACCCGTCAAATTTAGCCGCGATATGACCGCAACGGCAGAGCAGGAACAACAGACATGGGACAAAATAAGCCAGATAACATCGCTGTTCTGGCAGACCCATTTACGTAAAAAAACGACAGACGAGGACTTGCAAAAATATAGAGAAGCCGTAAAACAAAGGCTAGCGAAAGACGACGAATACACGGCCGACTAGAAACCACAAGCAGCAACGGGGCACTATACAAGCAGAAAATAGGCCAGTTACCTGACCTATCTCGAACTACGCGGCATACCCCTATTTATCCGAAATACAATAATCGCCAATCGGTGTAAAACTTTTAGGACAACTCATTGCCGCTCGCCGAATAGCTAATCTAGCGTCAGGGCTTGCAATGCAATAGCTGCCATCAGCTTCGTAGGAATCGGGACATACACCGCTTTTTTGCACCGCAAATCTTGCATCCTTGGTTGGCTCACATTCATTGGATTTGGCCACGTAATCCGTCGGGCAATTCCCATTTTTTGGCAGAACAGCGGGCGCGGGCAAACCAGCCAGAGCAAGCATTGAAACTGAAGCGAGAGAGAAAGCTATTAATGGAGTTTTCATTTTTTTAACGCAAGTGCAAAGACCGAAATTCTAGCCGATTTCAAAGTCAGAAATCATTCATTCACCCAGCTCGATTTTTTCGGCGTTAAATCCGATTCCTCCATCGCATAGCCCATCAGCCGAAGCTCAAAAACAAGATCAACTATTACTACTTGTATCTATCCGGCGTTACGTTTCGTTTTTTATGGGTAGCGCGTGCTACCACCTCACAGGCGGCTCTATCTCTGTATATCGTTCCCTGAACACCTTGATACGCAAATGTAAGTTGGGTTACCTTCCCGCCTGATTTTTTTTCAGAAACTATGCGAGCCATTCCAAATTTAACGGCATCGAGAACCTGAAGCGCATTCATCGTCTCAACACACTCACCAGTAGTTTGAATGCCAGCTAGGGCTTGAACTGCATACCACGGCGGCTGTTCTGGCTCCTGATCTGTATCGGCAGCAACCGAAAAACTGACGAGTACAGTTGTCACTAATAAGAACGCTTTTATATTTTTGCATGCAAAATACATATCTTTCTCCGTTCCGCCCTCATAAGCACATCATTACTGATTTCGC
>CAMBJI010000077.1 GCA_945867725.1 Bordetella parapertussis | reverse complement strand
AAATTGAATTCGGCAGATCTGGCGGATTGGGCTGCTGCTCAAGTTCAAGGGTAGGCGCGTCCGCGGCAGTAGCGTTCGCAACACAGAATGTCACAGCAATCAACTGCAGTGCCAAGAGCCGGACGAATTTAGTAGATTTCATTTTCTTTCCTTAATGATTTACCAATCTGAGTCATTCGATTTCTTTTTTTCGCGCACGGGCGTACCGTCTGCCTCGGCGTTTGCCACTGCCCCATCGGACACACGCACCGGCATAGGACGCACCAGCAAATCGCCCGCCGCGAGAACTTCTTCGGACCCTGATACCAATTTGGCTGAAGCCATCTGCGCAGTCACGCCGGTGATCTCAACGACGCCAACCTCAGTTTCCTTCCGACCAAGTTGCTCTCCGGTGTAGGGGTCAACCATTGGCCCACCCAACTTCACGAGCCTGTAACGACGACCGTTTTTCACAGTTACACCCCCTTGATTCAGCGTAAGTGATTGTCCTTCCGCCGCAATCACTGCAATGGGGTAGATTGCATTGAGAATCGTTTCACCAATTTCTTGACCAATATCATTGGCGTGCACCGATACGGATTTCCCGGTCACTACGCGCCCGCGATGAATAACGGTCTGCGCAAATTTAATTTGGCGAGTCGCGACGTCAATCACCCTGACGTCGATAGTGGCCGGCATTTGAAGACGATCCATTTGACGCCCGTTCGGGCGAGTAATTTTTTCAGTGGTAGTTGAAAAGTCTTTCACTATTGCAAGAACAAGATAATCTGTTCCGACGGACGCCGTTGCTCTAACAAGTTCTTCGATAGGCATTTCAGCGTTGCCGATGAAGCTTTGCTCTTTATCGATCGCAACTCCCGCACGGCGATCGAGCATGGCGAACCGACGAGTTTGCGTCAGGTAGGCTTCGGTACCGGCGGAGAGCCGCTCCGCAAACTGTACAGCGGTTGGGTCAGATGCCAACGAGCGCACAATCGTGATCGGCATTACCGCCAGCCGCAAACGCTTCAACTGGGCCGAGGCCTCATGGCGGGGAATAAGCGCTGAAATCTTTACCAACACTTGACCAGAACCAGGATCTTTGGACTGCTCTAAGACGGAGTAGCTCTTCACGATTCCTTTGGTGATCTTGCTGATGTTCTGCCTGAAATTTTCACTGCTACTAGTTTGACCATCCCGAAACTCCTGCTTCATTTCAGACTCGGTATCCGATGCAATTCGGGTACCGTTAACTTGTGCCACAGCACTGTCCAACGCATCAACTGTTGCAGCTTGTACGTCTTTCCCGTAGCCAGTAACGACCACCTCGCTGATCGTGATTTTCCCCTGCGCTGACGCTAATAGCGGCACCGCAAGCGCCGCAATAAATAAAAAACATTTCAATCGCAATGAGTTTTGCATGGTTACCATCCATCGGTCAGTTGTTCTGCTTAACGCAGATTGACCTGATTGATAATCGCATCGGCTGCTACTTTCGCTGAGTTTGCAAGCGCATTACGACCCGCGTCCAGCGCTTCTTCCGCACGCCCGCTAAATGACCGATTGGCTGCACCAATCTGTTTGCTACGACGCCCGCTGAGATCGAGTGCTTGAACATTGATGTTACCGGTTGCCATTTGCAGCCCAGTATTTGGCTCTACACGAAATCCGTCGATTGATATTGACGTAATCACTAGTTTGGTGATGCCACAGTCTTGAGATTTCAATTTCGCAAAAATATCGGCCAGCATCTTGTCCGGAATCTGTCCGGTACTGGATTCCGCAAATAGTTCTGACATTTTTTCAGTGGGTGGGAGCTTGCAGTCATTCATCAGTTCCTGCCAACTCGAAATTGCCATCTTGTTCAATGTGAGGACTTCGCTGATGCGGTTTTGAAGGTCGGTGATGCTACCCCAAGGCAGATAGGTCGTGGTCGCCGTTTTGGATTCCGTACTGCCACTAGTCACCGTTTTCGCTGACTGCGTCGCCGACTGAGAATCGGACATCGACTCAGCATTCACATTTTCGCCTGCATCGGAAGCATCCTTGCTAGACGAGCTGCCGGTCGTGCTGACCGTTGCCTCTCGTTTTTTTGTCTCACGCTTGTCGTAGGTTTTTTTAATATCGGCTACCCGCGCGATCACCAGCATTGCAATATCATCGCCCGAGCCACCTTTCGGAGTACCACCACCGCCTGCCTTGGCAATCGAGCGTAACTTGCTTTCAATTTGATTTTCATTGATTGTCGCCTTGATTCGCGTAGTGCATCCATCCTTGCACTCTTCACTGACAATCGTAATATCAATCATCAGATCATCGAGTGACTCCAATAACAGCTTCTCATTTGCCATGACATTATCAAGTTTTGCACCATCGATTTCGGCCTTGTAGTTATTCCACGCAGACCGCTTGGCAGCGACCATCGCCGCTGTTTTGTCCTTGCCCATGCCCTGACCACGTACAAATTTTTGCTGGGCAAACGCAGCAGTGGTTGCAGAGAGGGTGACCGCCAGCAGGATTACTTTGAGTAACGTTGTGATTTTAATAGTCATAAAATATAGAGTGAGGATAAGTTGTGTTGGGTTGGCGTCATCGGACTGAGTCGAGTTATCGGGTTTTTGCACAGAGATCCATCAATTTGGGTATGTTCTGCACCAACTCGCCATATTTGACATTAACTGATTCCAGCCGACTGGCGTCTTTGAGCGCTATTCCAGTAATCAGCAAATTCAATGTTCGGCTGATCAGGCGCCCGAAAAAGACAAAATCGCGCTGTGGGGTGTCGTCGAACACGGAGTCAAAACCGATGACATCTTCATCTACAGGCGCGGCTGCAAACGTCTGCAGCAGCTTCTTTCGGCCATCCGGACCTTTATCGAAACGCTCAAAAGCACGGAAACTGATAATTACTTGGCGCCGTATAAATGTGACCCCTTTCTGGCGGCTTTGAACCTTCTCCTTCGTAACATCAACCAAATTGATCTCAAATTCCAGATCTATATCAGGCAATGTAATCGTATCCTGCGTCATCAAGCTTTCCGAAAATTTCGCCGCATAGCGCTTCGCTAGTGCATCGTTCTCCTGAAAAGGCATCAACGGCATGTTGAAGCCATCGCAGATTGCTGAGCTAAGTTCAAATCCGAGCAGTTCAGGTGTGATGAACTGTTCCAGCTGGTACTCCGCAAGTTTCGGCAGGGCTTTCTTTCCAACTGTCGCGCTCACAACTCTTGCAAAGAAATTGGAAGAATACCCTTCCCTCCACTTGCTAAATCTGCCGAGAGAGGTCACAAACGCACGCGCATGTACCGCGTAAATCTGCTCGAGTTCCGCAACAGCCGTATTGGTTAACTTACCCACATCAGAAATCGGACGCTCATCCCGAGTCATAAAAGAAAACGACGAAACAACACGCCAGCCGACGTTTGGTTGGTACCCGACAATCAAGCCGACACCAGACATGAATGTGAACATGATGCCGTCATTTACCGGCTTATTCAGCTCAACCCGACGGACGGCTACTGCGGCCTCGTAGTCATGAGCCATCCCAATAACCAACTCCTCACCCATGGTGACCGAGCCTTTGAACTGCACCAGTGGTGGGTTTTGGGCCGCCAGCAATTCGCGCAGCGGATTGCGAATGAACTCAAAAGCCTTGGGGTCTGTCAGCGCCATACCGTCACGCGACCGGCTGACAAATTGGCGAGTCAATTCAAAACGTGCAGCACCTGCGCTTCCGTTCAAACCGAATCCCGTCCATATCGGGGCGGACTTTGGCAATACGCGTCGGTCATTGGCAAATGAAACCGACACGCCCAGGAATCCCCCCGACAACATCAGCCCCAGCGCTGCACGTAAAGAATCTCTTCGCTTCATGAATTATTCAAACATTTTCGGTTTTTGTATGATCGTTATTCGTCTTTGTAGCCTGCAAAGTCAACTTTAACCATCGATTTATCCACAGCATTCGTTTTTTTCACTCGCATCGCTTGCTCCCACTTACGAGAAAATTCGCAGCTCCGAATCAGGGCATTTTGGGCTTCAGCAGCAGCAGGCGATATCGCGGCGGCTAGTACCATTGCATCACCACCGCCATTTCCAAGTGCTGCGAATAATTGTCCCGCCAAATCAGACTGTGTCTCAGCAATAAATCCTTGGGCGACCAATCGTTTTTGGTGGGCTTGATCAAGCAGTTTTTTCTGTTCAACGTTCAATTCCCCGGACTGTTTCAGTGCGTCTAGCAATATGAGCTCTACCTTCGGGTTAGTGTGTGATATGACCTGCTTGTCACCAGCTTTTTGTCCGCGCAGCGATGCCACATTTTGAAGCATTCCTTCATTTTGATTACCTGACTGGCTCAGTTTGATGACTTGCGTTCCTAGATTCACCGCCTCGTTATTAGCCTCGGCAGCCACTTTGCTCAATTTCCCGGCACGAGTGCTCGGCCACCGCGCCATATACTGCTGCTGAGCTTGATCAATCCGCGAAAGTGTTTCGTTTAACTGCTCCCACGCGGGGTACTTCCCGGGCGCGCCTCGCGTTATATCAAACGCTAATCGGTTGTAGGGAACTTCATAATTATTTTTGTCCCACTCATACCGACCCCGAGATTGCATGTACTCAACCTTCTTGTTTCCCGCTTGAACAAGGTATCCCAAAGCGGCTTTCGGATTCTGGCTCAATCCACCCTCACCGTAGGCGTGCAAGCGCGCTTTAAAAACCAACGACGTCCAATGTTCCGAGCCTGCGAGCTTATGCAATTCAACCCAACGATCTTTTTTAAGCGATAGATCTGGTGCCATCAGATGAATAAACGCAAGAGCCATTCTGGCGTCATTTTTTTCCTGCGAATCCCCAGAATTTCGCGAGCGGTCAATGATCAGAGCTAAGGTATCGGGTTCCGGAAATGCGACAAAGGCGTTGTACAGCGCTCGAACTTTCACTGTTTCAAAACTCGACTGCCAAAGCTTAGGATTTTGGTAAGCCTTTAGTTGTGATTCAGCATCTAACCTGTCAAAAAAGGCAGTCTGCAACTCGTCGAGGTCTTTAATCGTGAATTCTTCTTGAACCAGCGCCGTATTAATTTTTTTGCCTGCAAGCAGCGCCATCTGTTGCTTGCACCAATTGTCGGGAACGCGCATATCCAGACCGGTTGAGCCGGCGGCACTTGAATTTGACGGTTGATTAACTACGTTATCGTTTTTAATTGTCGAGCTTGGGGGTTCAGCCTTGGGCTTTGTTAAGCTATTGATATCATTCTTGAACTTATCGAGCAAGTTGTCGGCGTAAGCTTCGCTACCAAACGTTGCTAATAACACAATAATATTTAGTAGTATTTTTTTCATAATAATTCTCCTGACTCTAACCCTGTAAAAATATACCGGAGTTTGGGAGTTGATTGATTAAAAATTTTAGCGTTATTCTGGTCAAAGCGTGGGTAGGCTACGACTTTGACGGGATTGCAAAAGGACAAGTCAGCAAGCGCACCACGCAATTAACGCCGCGACGCATGAGGCCCCGGCCATTGTGTCGAACCGAGCGCTGAGTGGCCAGACTATGACGCGCATTATCGGCCATGCCGTCAAGATACGCTGACTGCCCAATGCGACCAAAAGCGGTAATGTAAGAGAATTACACTACCGAGCCACGCTGATGTGAAAATATGCGCCCGCAATTCAACAATGTTCTCGTAGGACCCAGCGAGCCGAATCGGAATGCCTAAGGTAATGATTTCAATGAATGCTCCCGAGACGAATGCCGGGAAGAGCATTGATTTAGCAGTCCAATCTATGCCAATGTAATCATTAATACCTGGCTCGGTGAATATAACGAGGAGCGGCCAAAGAAAGCTCTCAGTAGGTTAGTGCCCGCGGCTTACATAACACTTCCGTCGCAGAAATCAGTTACATTAACCTTGAAGCCTTGAGTCTTGCATTACCGAAAACTGGGTGGCGTGGGTTCTGTATGAGAGGCGCACCGCTCGATATTTGCAGGTGGGGCAACTACTGGACCGATTTAACTAAACCCGCTGAGCATCCTGATTGCTGACGGACATCAGAATTTTGATTAGGTCTTTTTTTAAAAGCGCTTTTAATGAAGAGATTTTCTTCGTCACTTAGCAGAATAAAAAACACCTCGAAGGCGTTTGTCGCGGTTGTCGTTAGACGCTTTGATAATCGAATATTGCTAACCGTAGGATTGTTGGCGACATTGTTCGTCTTTTTTTCATTCGCAATTGATCGTATAGCAACAAAAAAACAGCTTTCTCGCAGCGATGCGATCATGAATATTCGCTTCTCTGGACCTGAGCCCGCTAAAGATATCCTGATAGTGGATATAGACGAGCGATCATTAGTCACGCTGTCTAGTTCTCACGGTAACTGGCCTTGGCCAAGGGACGTTCTGGCGGATGGTCTTCAGCACTTGGCTGACTTGGGTGTTAAAGGAATTCTATTTAATGTCATGATGTCAGACCATGATTTGAAGCATCCGGAATCAGACGCTGCGATGGAAATTACCGCCGCTTTACTCGAACCCGTGTCATTCCCTCTGATACGACTAAACAAAAAAAATGACAGTATCAGTAAACTGAATGTGGGCACGCTCCCCGATTCGAAGGTCCATGCATCAAACACCGAACCCATACCGGTCGCAGCCATTATTCCCGTATTTAAGCCGATGCATAATCGCCTTGGTGTAAGTAATCAGCGTCCTGACGATGATGGGATTGTCAGACGTTATCCTTTTGTATGGAGCGAGGAATCATTTTCTCTTCCTTCAATTGTAAAAATGACGCTTAATGTAAGCGGACGGCAAACCACCGACGTGCCCGACACAATCATGCTTAATTGGCGCAATAAAAAGGGGCGGTATCAGCGGATCTCTTTCGTAGATGCGACCCGAATAGAGCCTGGCTCGGAGCAAGCGCTACGCTTTAAAAATGCGCTCGTAGTCCTTGGGGTTTCCGCCCCAGGAATAGGCCAAGTTAAGGCAACAGCAGTAACTGCTGTCGAGGATGATAACGAGATACTTGCCACGGCTATTGACGATGCAGCTAATGGCACCTACTTTAGAACAATTCCGCCATGGGTCTCGCTCATCGTCTCCATCGTGGCGATATGGGCGCTAGTCCTGCTAGCCATTATTCGTGTCGAACCGGAGAAAATTAATCGGATTTTCATTTTGCTTCAGCTTAGCCTAACGGCAGTAATGCTTTTTTTCGCTAGTTACACCTATTTGCTTATCGACTTATCCGACACCATGTCTTTTGTGTTGATAGTATTTGCTGCGGTTAAGTTAATCCGAACCATGAGCGACAATTCGGCTCGTGCATGTCCGGGTTACTGGCAGGGGGATATGGACCCCACTGCTCGCACGCTGATTTTGGCCGGCTTCCGACAAAAATTCTTTGGATTTCGGACCAGGCTTAAGTGGGAACAGAGAGCGCAAGAACTTTCTGGAATGGGTCAGGTAATCCGTATCGATAACTTGTTTGGTAAAAATAGTTTTTTAGGCGAGCAGTTCTCGGATTACGAAGCCTTGATCGTGCTCTCAAAGCAAAGTTCAGAGTATGATTTGCTAAACATCTTTGGCACTCAGCAGGCACCCGGTATTAAAGTCATTTCTGTCACGTTGGAGGATGACACAGATATTGGCGGGGAGAAGTTTAGATTGCTGCTTGCGGGTTTGATTATAGATAATGCCGCGGAAATTTATGCGGTCTAAGTAGATAATGTTTTAACTAACTAACCGGGCAATCTAATGAAAAAAATATTAAGCATACTGATTTTAGTAGCATCTCTTGGCTGCACAAGCACTAGCCGGCACGAGTCTGCCAATGTATACGGCTCAGACTATAAGACAGTTTTTCAGGCATCCCTCTCAACGCTCAAAGATCTTAATTTTACGATCCGAACCTTTGACTGGAACTCGGGAGAGATCGACGCTTACAGACAATACAAGGAAGGTAACAACCTGAAGATAGTCCTTGCCACCGTTGCACTGGAAGATCTCGGCGGAAAAGTCAAAGTACGCATTACCCTGAAACAGGGTGTTGATTCTGCACCAGTTTCAAAATCAGAATTCATTTCAAATGAAAGCGAGTTCCTCTCTTTGTTGAGACGATCCATTCGGGAAGAAATGCCCCGTTGATTTACTTGGGGTTATTCCTTGGTGCCTGCGCGCTAGTGTAATAGAGTTCATGAATCGTAGAGACCATTTGAACTAGAATTACGCGGTGCATTGCTACATACGCAAACGACTTCGGTGGAATCATTCATGTGATATCAGCAACGCTTGCTTCGTCCGCCTCCAATGCGGAATTTCTCGACCAACTCTGGGTAGGTGGTGGGG
>CAMBJI010000076.1 GCA_945867725.1 Bordetella parapertussis | reverse complement strand
TGCGATTATGCAGAATTCGCGTATCATAATCTACATCGCAACCCCCGAGACGAGGAGACCGACTCATGTATGCACAAATGGTCGAGACTGGTGCCGCCCGGCTGCGCGCGGCCGGCGAGCTGAGCGAGCAGGAACTTGCCTTTCAGGCGAGGATTGATGCCGGCGTCAAGATTGAGCCCAAGGACTGGATGACCGAGGGTTATCGCAAGACCTTGATTCGTCAGATCTCTCAGCATGCGCATTCCGAAATTGTTGGTCAGCTACCCGAGGGGAATTGGGTAACGCGTGCGCCTACGCTCAAGCGCAAAACTATTTTGCTGGCAAAAATTCAGGATGAGGCCGGTCATGGCCTCTACCTGTATAGCGCCGCTGAAACGCTGGGTGTATCGCGGGATCAGATGACGACTGATCTTTTGTCAGGCAAGGCAAAGTACTCCAGTATTTTCAATTACCCCACGCTCACCTGGGCTGATGTTGGCATGATCGGCTGGCTGGTCGATGGTGCGGCGATCATTAATCAAATTCCTTTGTGTCGTTGTTCTTATGGCCCGTATGCGCGCGCGATGATTCGTGTTTGCAAAGAAGAAGCCTTTCACGCGCGCCAAGGTTATGACTTGTTGATGTCTCTATCCAAAGGCACGGCAGAGCAAAAGGAAATGGCGCAGGATGCACTGAATCGCTGGTGGTGGCCTGCGCTGATGATGTTTGGTCCGCCTGATCAGGAATCAGTCAACAGCGCGCAGTCAGCGCAGTGGAAGATTAAGTTGTTTTCGAATGACGAGCTGCGTCAGCGCATGGTGGATCAGTGTGTGCCGCAGGCAGAGTATCTGGGACTGACTATTCCCGATCCTGATCTGAAATGGAATGCCGAGCGCGGCCATTATGATTTTGGTGCCATTGACTGGTCGGAGTTTTATGCGGTTTTGAAAGGTAACGGCCCTTGCAATCGCGAGCGGCTGGCCGCCCGCAACAAGGCCTGGGACGATGGTGCCTGGTTCCGCGAAGGCATGCAGGCAAATGCGGACAAGCAAGTGCAGCGTCGTTCACCCAAGGCAGCCTGAGGAGTCTCTCGTGAGCAAAGAATGGCCGTTATGGGAAATTTTTATACGCAGTCAGCACGGGCTGTCGCACAAGCATGTTGGTAGCCTTCATGCGCCGGATGCGGAAATGGCGATCAACAATGCGCGTGATGTTTACACACGACGCAACGAGGGTGTCTCTATCTGGGTAGTGCCATCGGAAGATATCGTTGCCAGTACACCGACCGAACGCGGCGAGTTGTTCGAGCCCTCCAATAGCAAGGTCTATCGTCATCCAACCTTTTTCGTCATTCCCGACGAAGTCGGCAATCTCTGAACGATCGATTCATGGATAGCGAAAAATTCACCTGGCTGCTGCGCAATGGCGACAATGCGCTGGTGCTATCGCAGCGACTGTCTGAATGGTGCGGCAAGGGGCCGGCGCTTGAAGAAGATATGGCGCTCACGAACACCGCGCTTGATCTACTGGGGCAAGCGACCTTGTGGTTGTCTTACGCGGGTGAAGTCGAAGGTGCAGGACGCGATGAAGATCAGTTAGCCTTTCTGCGTGATGCGCCGCAACTTCGCAATGTGCTGCTGGTCGAACAGCCTAATCATGACTATGCCGATACCCTGATGCGGCAGTTTTATTTCGATGTCTGGCATTACGAATGGCTGCAAGCACTGAAACTATCCAGCGATGAGCGTGTGGCATCGATTGCAGAAAAATCAGTCAATGAGGTGAGGTATCACCTGCGCCGTAGTACGGATCTTCTGGTGCGTCTGGGTGATGGCTCTGTTGAAAGTCATCGCCGCATGCAGTTAGCGGCCGATCAGTGGTGGCCCTATACCGGCGAACTTTTTTCATGCGATGCCATTGATCAGGTAATGTCTGAGCGCGGCATTGCGCCCTTGCCAGAAACGCTGCATGCAAAATGGATGTCGCATCTCACGCAGAGCTTTGCTGCGGCCACACTGATATTGCCGCCGGTCGATGCATGGATGCACAGTGGCGGCAAGCAGGGTCGTCATTCCGAACACCTGGGTTTCCTACTGGCCGAGATGCAGTTCCTGCAGCGCGCCTACCCCGGAGCGCAATGGTGAAGGCGAGTGACGATCAGTTGTGGCAATGGTTGTCGCAAGTCGCTGATCCCGAGATACCGGTGATTTCGGTGGTCGATTTGGGTATCGTGCGTGGCTGGCAATGGCTGGATGATGATCGGCTGGAAGTGATGATTACGCCGACCTACTCTGGTTGTCCTGCGATGCAGGCGATTGCGGATGACATACGCAGCGCGCTGACGCAGCATGGGCTACATGAGGTCACGATTGCAACACAACTCTCACCCGCATGGACGACGGACTGGATGAGCGAATCTGGCAAGGAGAAACTGCGTGGCTATGGCATCGCACCACCAGCGCAGCGGGCGAGTGAACTGGTCGCTGAAAACATCATCGATATCTCAGCGATGTTCAATCGTGATGCACCTGCGATTGCCTGTCCCCAGTGCGGTTCATCGCACACGCGGCTGATCAGCCAGTTTGGTTCCACGGCCTGCAAGGCCTTGTATCGCTGCACGGAATGTCTCGAGCCTTTTGATTATTTCAAGCCGCACTGATGAGTCACTTTCATTCATTGTCTATAGATCGTGTGCAGCAGGACACGCGCGACGCGATCATCGTCAGTCTGCATTTGCCGAATGAACTGCATTCTGCGTTTGCGTATCAGCAAGGCCAGTATCTGACCTTGCGCGCCATGATTGACGGTGAAGACGTGCGGCGCTCTTACTCGCTGTGCTCGGCAGTGCAGGATGAACAACTACAAATCGCGATCAAAAAAGTCAGTGGCGGTGTTTTTTCTAGCTGGGCACATGCGCATCTCAAAGCGGGCATGACGCTTGATGTCATGCCGCCGATGGGAAATTTTCAGGTGCCATTGCAGCCAGCGCAGTCGCGTCACTATTTGGCCTTTGCAGCCGGCAGTGGCATCACCCCAATTTATTCGATTATCAAGACCAGCTTATTGACCGAGCCACACAGTCGCGTGACGCTGGTGTATGGCAACCGCGCGTCATCCACTGTGATGTTGCGCGAGGCACTAGCGGATTTGAAAGACCGTTTTCTTGACCGTCTTTCCATCGTTCATGTCCTGAGCCGTGAAAAACAAGACATTGATTTGTTCAATGGCCGCATCGATGCCGACAAATGCCGTGCGCTCGCAGAACAATGGATATCCATCGATGATGTGGATGCCGCCTTTATTTGTGGCCCCGAAAGCATGACCCAGCAGGTCTCTGAGACCCTGCAATCGCTAGGTATGTTAAAAGACCGGATCAAGACCGAGTTATTTTCTGCGTCCGTTGTTGATGCAGCCGCCGCTGCCGCACGTCGCCTGGCGCGCGCCGGTGATTTGTCAGCGCTTGGTACGCAGTGCGAGGTCAGTTTTATCATCGATGGTCATCACCATCAGATAACGATGCAGCGCGATAGTCAGTCGCTGCTTGATGCCGGTCTTGCGCATGGAATCGATATACGTTATGCCTGCAAGGGCGGTATTTGCGCCACTTGTCGCTGTAAGGTCGTTGAGGGCAGGGTGGATATGGATGCCAATCATGCGCTGGAAGATTACGAAATCGCGCGCGGTTTTGTTTTGAGTTGTCAGGCCTTCGCTGCCAGTGAACGTCTGGTACTGGATTTTGATCAGGATAGCTGAGAGGAATATCGTGCAGAACACGGACCCGCAAACGCTCGCACAAGCCACCGCGCAGCATATGTATGCGCAGGATAAGGCCACACAGGGGCTGGGCATCACGCTGGTCGATATTCATCCCGGCCATGCGCGCATGCAGATGACGGTACGCAGCGATATGCTCAATGGCCATGGCATGTGCCACGGCGGATTCATTTTTACTTTTGCCGATTCAAGTTTCGCATTTGCCTGCAATAGCTATAACGTACAAACCGTTGCAGCGGGTTGCAGCATCGAGTTTCTCGCGCCGGCCTTTGAGGGTGAGGTTCTGACCGCATCCGCTGTGGAGCAATCAAAGAGTGGCAAGACGGGGATATATGATGTCGTTGTGAGCAATGCCGATGGCAAAAAGATTGCACTGATGCGTGGTAAATCGCATCAGCTCAAAGGGGAAGTGATACCAACGCAGCCAGCCTGAAAAAAAGCGCTGTATCAATCATCAAGGAGACACCGCATGCGTGACCGAGCGGATCTGGAGCCGATAGAAACTGCCAGTCAGGATGAATTGCAATCGCTGCAATTGCAGCGTTTGAAAGCCACGCTGCACCACGCCTACGCCAATGTGCCGCATTATCGGCAGCGCTTTGATGAAAAAGGTGTGCATCCCGATGACCTGACATCCCTGTCAGATCTGGCGAAATTTCCTTTTACCGGCAAAGATGATTTGCGCGCCAACTACCCGTTCGGTATGTTCGCCGTACCGCGTGACAAAGTCGTTCGAATACATGCTTCTTCTGGGGCCACGGGCAAACCTACGGTGGTCGGATACACGCAAAAAGATATTGATACCTGGTCCGGATTGGTGGCGCGATCGATTCGTGCAGCTGGTGGTCGTGCCGGCGATATCGTGCACATCGCTTACGGTTATGGTTTGTTCACCGGTGGTCTGGGTGCGCATTACGGTGCTGAGAAACTTGGTTGCACAGTGATACCGATGTCGGGTGGTCAGACGGAAAAGCAGGTGCAATTAATCACGGATTTTCGGCCCGACATCATCATGGTCACGCCGAGCTATATGCTCAATATCATTGAAGAATTCGAGCGTCAGGGCTTGGATCCGGCAGCGTCCTCGCTGCGTATTGGTATTTTCGGTGCAGAACCGTGGACCGAGGGCATGCGCGAAGAGATTGAGCAGCGTGCTGGTCTTGATGCGGTAGATATTTATGGCCTGTCCGAAGTGATGGGGCCGGGCGTGGCGAATGAGTGCATTGAGACCAAGGATGGTCCGGTGATCTGGGAAGACCATTTTTATCCCGAGATTATTCATCCGATCACAGGTGAGGTCATGCCCGAGGGCGAAGCGGGTGAGCTGGTGTTTACTTCGCTGACCAAAGAAGCCATGCCGGTCATTCGTTATCGCACGCGTGATCTGACACGTTTGCTGCCACCAACAGCACGCGCAATGCGCCGCATGGACAAGATCGTCGGTCGATCGGATGACATGATGATTATTCGAGGTGTGAATGTATTTCCTTCACAGATCGAAGAGCTGCTCTTGCAGCAACCCGCGCTGGCGCCGCACTATCAGATTTTATTGACACGCAACCTGCATCTGGATCAGATGGAAGTGCTGGTTGAAACCCGCGAGGAAATTCGACATGGTGACGGTGTTCGTGGGGGCGCGCAGCTGGAGCAGATGATCAAATCCTATATCGGCATTTCCTGCACGGTCACCGTGCTACCACCGAATGGTGTGGAGCGCACGCAGGTGGGCAAGGCTAGACGAGTCATCGACAAGCGCATGCAGTCAGTATAAAGACGCGTTGTTGCCGATGTGCCTGTCTCATTCGGCTATCTCATTCGGCGATCTCATTCGCCTACGATGCGCGCACCATCACTCACCTGTCCGCTGGGGAATCTGATGACTTGTTCACCCTCGAGCAGACCGCTGATGATTTGTACGTCATCACGGTTGTGCTGACCGACGACAACAGTTCTTTCTCTTGCGCGTTCGTTTTCTACGACGAATATGTGCCATTCATTGCCGACCCGGAAAATACTACTACCCGGTAGTTTCAGTGCTGCGTCCTGCTGCCACAGCACGATCCTTGCTCGAATGCGATAGCCATCGCTCAGTGGCCAGGGTGGGCCAACCGGATCGGCGATCACCTTCACACGCTGTTCTTCGATGCCCGGTGCCGATATCTTGGTGAATGCGGCGGTCTCAACTAGCCTGACGCTCGCCTCCAGAGGCGTATCGCCGCCCCAGTCTCTGAGAAGCATGCGCATACCCGGCCGGATTTTGACCGCATCGGTGGGTAGCACATCAACCACAGCTTCCACGTGTGTTGGATCGCCAATCGTCATGAGCGGTAGGCCAGCGGCAATCGTGTGTTCGCTTTGTTGATTGATCGAGAGGACGCGACCGGAAGCAGGGGCAAGCACAGGAATTTTTCCCTCTTCGGCACGTATGAACGTGTTTAGTGCGGCGAGTACCTCGGTAATGGCTGCTTGGGCTGCGTTGGTACGGGCCCGCGCAGTACTCACATCAGCGCGGGCAGTACTTTCGCGAGCGGTCAATTGTTCGAGTGTTTGCGGAAAGATGAATTGATCTCGAACCAGTACTTTTTGTCTTTCAAGTTCATGTTTCGCTAGTTCGTGAATGATCTCGGCTTCGCGTTGCTGCAATGTCGCTTCCGACCATCGAGCCTGCGCAGCCTGCAGGCGGACTAGTGTTTGGTCTTTGGCCTGCAGGTCAACGGATAAAGGCAAGAGCCAGGCAACGATGTCGCCACGCGCGACGGTATCGCCAGTGCGTAGCGTGATCCGTTCTATCGTGGCTGCGATCGGACTAACAACGATGAAGGCATCGCGTACACGCACAATGCCGCCATTATCGACACTCACGCTCAACGCACCTTTTTCGGCGCGTACCCATTGAAGCCGTAAAGATGCTGGCGTTAGAATCCAGACGACGAAGATGGTCGCTGACAGTAAAGCGATCGCGATCAGCAAGAAAATCAAGCTCAATAGCGCTCAGTGCGTCAACATGGACTTCACCTATCTGATAAATCCTCTCCACGCCCGGTAACTAGAAAATAGCGCGTGGAGATTCTGTCGTCAGCATCCACTCGCAGTCGGTAAGTGGCAGGGGAGCATGGAATCGAACCACGTCAGCCGGCTTGGACGCCGGGCGGCCCCCGCTGAGCACTCCCCTTCGACAGTGATCATGCCGATGTGCCGGTTACGCCCGTTGACCCATGACAGTCACGCGGGGATTCTGCTTGGCGGCCGTCAATTCTTCGTGCATCTGCTCGCTAAATAATCGTACCGGGCGCTTGTCTGGTCAGGCCATTGGTGGCGTAACGGCTGCTTGCAGTACGGGTGATGTGCGCCGTACTGTAGGTGTCGCTACGTTTTTCGATTGACTGATAGAGACAGGCTCCAGCTTGATCAAGCAAAATTTCTTCATCTTCAGGGCCATTCATGTCGAATCACCTTCCGTTATCCGTTACCTCCCTGAATTTAAGGTCGTCAGCGGCGACTCAGTCAGAGGCGCTGCCGCTTAAGACTGAAATTGTCGGTGAAATCGTCAGTGAGATCGTGAGTGAGATCGTGAGTGAGATTTATAAGCATTCGGTGCCAGCATTTGCATCAATGGCCCTGGACCGATTGCAAGGCAGCTTGTATGCATCGCTGCGCTATCTGGAGTTGTGTGAGAGTGATCCTGAGAAGATGCCACCAAACACTTGGGTTGGGTATCGCAGTGGTGAGATTGTTGGCGTGCTGCTATTTCGAGTCGATGGAAAGCGTGTAAGCGTCCTAAGCGAGCTTGTCACGCTTGATGCGTCGCAGATAGATGCATTTGCAGTTAGTGTTTTCTCGAATTTTTCTGGTGCTCGTCATATTGCCTTCAATGCTGTCAGCGTATCGGTACCGCCTAGTTCTTTGCCCGCACAGTTTTATTCTTTTTCAGAGAACTATGTACTCATGCTGCCGCCGTCCACTGAGGCCTACATGGCCGCACTGGGTAAATCTACCCGTCAGAGTCTGCGCGGGTATCGCAATCGTCTGCTGCGGGACTTTCCTGACTTTAGTTGGACGGCCTATACCTGTGATGAATTAACCGTTGAGCAGCAGCGTCAGTTGGTGTTGATACTGCAGCGCTTCAAGCGCGATAGCATGACTGCGCGTGGAAAATCAGCGGATATTGATGCAACCGAAACACAACATTTTCTAGCGATGGGTGCCGAGTGCGGCTTGTTCGGGTTCGCTCAGGTCAACGGACGTATCTGCGCGGGTGCATTTTCCTGTCGTATTGGGGATAGTTACGTGATGCTCTTGTCGGCAAGCGATCCTGCGATGAGTAGTTATCGTCTGGGTTTGCTGACTTGTTTGTGGTCCGTGACGGACTGTATTAATCGGGGTGGCCGACAGTGTCACATGCTGTGGGGACGCTATCAGTACAAGCATCAGTTACTCGCCGAACCAAAAAGTCTGTATCGCTTGATCGTTTACCCTTCGGTCACGCAGATGTTGATACAACCACTCATGGTGATGCAGATATTTTTTCATGGCTGTTATGTCCGTAGCATTCAGTGTCTTCAGAACCATTTAGAAAAAGAAAAAAG
>CAMBJI010000075.1 GCA_945867725.1 Bordetella parapertussis | reverse complement strand
CTAGTTAGCGTGATCTTTGACTTTTCAAGGATGCTAAACTAGACTAAACTAACTCATCTTAGTTCATTACGGGCGGTGGTATGGAAACTATCAACATTCATGATGCCAAAACGCACCTCTCGCGCTTAGTCGAGCGGGCTGCGGCTGGAGAACCCTTCATCATCGCAAAGTCGGGAAAGCCCATGGTAAAGGTCATTCCCCTCGATAGTCCGTCTGGCGGGCAAATAAAACGGCTGGGGTTTTTGACGGGGCAGATTGACGTCCCAAAAGACTTCGATCGCATGGGAGAGAGCGAAATAGAGAAGCTGTTTAAGGGTAGCTGATGAAATTCCTGCTCGATACGCATCTCTTGTTGTGGGCAGCCGGACAGCCCGAACGCCTTTCAAAATCGGCCAGGGAATTAATTGAAAATCCTGACAATGCGCTTTATTTCAGCGCAGCCAGTATTTGGAAAATCGCCATCAAAAGCAGCCTCGGCAGAGAAGATTTCAAAGCCGATGCACGGCTGATACGGCGAGGGTTAATCGATAACGGCTACCGGGAAATTTCTATTTCCAGCGAACATGCGGCGGGCGTACAGTCGCTCCCACTCGTTCACAAAGACCCCTTTGACCGGCTACTGATAGCGCAATCTCTTGTTGAGGGTATGCCGTTGGTCACCGTGGATCCCGTACTCTCGCAATATCCGGGCATGATTCAGCAAGTTTGAATCGTTGACTTACTGTGTCGCTGCCAAACGCCACAAAGAAATCACCTCTGCCGCCCGAGCACTGTGCAGGGCATCACTGACATCAGCCACTTTGGCGTGCGTGGGCTTCGCCTCAATTTTTCCCAGCACACGCAAGCCGGCGCTTTCAATCATGTCGAGTAGCTGCTGACGGCTGCGCAATTGCAAATGCTCGGCGAAATCGGACAAGATCAACCAGCCTTCACCGCCGGGCAAAAGATGAGAAGACAAACCTTCTAGAAATCCGCGCAGCATCCGGCTGTCGGGATCGAAAATAGCATGCTCAAGCGCTGAACTGGGTCGCGCCGGCACCCAAGGGGGATTGCAGACAACCAGCGCTGCGCGCCCTTCTGGAAACAAGTCGGCATCGCTTACCTCAACCTGATTTTGCAGACCGAGCTTTTGCAGATTCTCTTTAGCGCAGAGGACAGCGCGAGGATTGTTTTCCGTAGCGATAACCCGTGCGACACCCCGTTTGGCCAGTATCACGGCCAGTACGCCCGTACCGGTGCCGATGTCGAAGGCAAGCGATTTTGCAGCCAGCGCCTCGGGCAGTGGTGCCTGAGCGACCAGCGGTACATAGTCGGTGCGGACCGGAGCAAATACACCGTAGTGCGGGTGAATACGGAATGTCTCCAATCCCTCTGATGGTGGGATGAGCACACCTTTCTTGCGCCACTCATGCGCGCCGACCATACCGAGCAGTTCCCGCAGCGAAGTTACATAGGGCCGCTCAGCATCACCATAAGCCTCGGTACAGGCTTGTTTCACATCGGGTGCGCGCCGCAGGGGTATGCTGTGATCCGGATCAAAGGGTATGAGCACCATCCCCAGCGCACGTGCCCGTTGCGATTGCGTGAGACGATGCCGGTGAAAAGCATCAGGCATCGCACTGTCGGTGACAAGGCCGGGCTTTGCCTCAGCAGCAGCTTTAGTGGCTTGAGTGGCTTTAGCAGCTTTAGCAGCTTTAGCAGCCTTAGCCGATTTGCGGGATGGCCGGTCAACACGTCGCGCCAGTGCCTGCAGCAACTGACGTGCGTTCTGAAAATCGCCCCGCCATAGCATGCCCGTTCCCTCACAAGCAAAGCGATAGGCTGTATCGGCTGTCATCGTATCGTCAGCGATTACTACACGACGCGGAGGCGACATGCCACTCTCGGAGCGCCAATCGGCATTCAGCGTTTCGCCGTTCTCGGTCCAGTGAATCTCGGGGTGGGTATCAGCTACAGGGGTGATGCTGTTCATGAGAAAGTCAATGTGGGTCGAGAAGTGCGCGGAGTGTAGCAGGAGAAGCACAATGCCAGCAGCCTGACGTGTCGGCTTTTCAAGCCAGACATGGGGACAAAAGTAACACTGCGGATCTGCACGTACTTTCTGAGGGCACGCCGCTTTCTTTGGTACATTAATTCCTTTATTCAAACAACAGAGCACAGTCCATGCATAGCAACACGCGGCAGAACGTCATTGGCGTCATCGGTGGCAGTGGCATTTACGATATCGATGGCCTGGAAAATCGTCAGTGGGTTAGCGTGAGCTCCCCGTTTGGCGAACCCTCGGACGAGATACTGATCGGTGAGCTTTTTGGCCAGCCCATGGCTTTTTTACCGCGCCACGGTCGCGGGCACAAGATTCCGCCCTCCGAAGTGAACTACCGCGCCAATATCGATGCGCTCAAGCGTCTGGGTGTCACGGATGTGATCTCTCTGTCGGCCGTGGGCTCACTGAAAGAATCCCTCGCGCCCGGTACCTTTGTGATCGTTGATCAATTCATTGACCGCACCTTTGCACGCGAAAAATCTTTTTTTGGCAAAGGCATGGTCGCCCATGTGTCTGTCGCCCATCCGGTGTGCTCACGTCTGGGTGACTGGTTGCAGCAAAGTGCATCCGAAGCGGGTATTGAGGCTATCCGTGGCGGCACCTATCTGGCGATGGAAGGTCCGCAGTTTTCGAGTCTAGCGGAATCGAATCTGTATCGGCAGTGGGGTTGCGATGTCATCGGCATGACCAATATGCCTGAAGCCAAACTCGCTCGTGAAGCAGAGCTTTGCTATGCCAGCGTCTCGATGGTGACGGATTATGATTGCTGGCATCCGGATCATGATCACGTCACGGTCGAGCAGATCGTGGGTGTACTGGTTGCGAATGCCAACAAAGGTCGCACACTGGTCAAACAAGTCGTACCCCATCTCAAAACAGATACCCATGCCGCCACATGCAGTTGCCGCAGCGCGCTGCAATATGCGCTCATCACTGCGCCGGAAGCACGCGATCCAGCGATGCTGGAAAAGCTCTCCGCAGTGGCGGGTCGAATGTTGACATCGTGAGTAACACTGCAATGAATAACAGTGCTGGACTGCGCAGGCAAATCCTGTTGGCCTGCAGACGACTTGAAGTCAACGGCCTGAATCGCGGCACGACGGGCAATATCAGCTGCCGGGAGGAAGATCACTTTCTGGTGACGCCTTCAGGTGTTCCGGTGGACGCCATGACCGAAACCGGTGTTGTCGCGATGCGTTTTGATGGCACCGTGATTGGTCATGGCAAGCCGTCTAGCGAATGGCATTTTCATCGCGACATATTGCAGCGGCGTCCTGATATCAACGCCATCGTCCATACGCATTCGCCCTACGCAACGGCGCTGGCCTGCCTACGTGAAGACCTGCCACCGTTTCACTATATGATCGCCATCGCGGGCGGCGACTCGGTACGCTGCGCGCCCTACACGCTATTTGGCACAGACACCTTGTCAGCCTATGCAGTAGAAGCCCTCATTGATCGCAAGGCCTGTCTACTGGCTAATCATGGTCTGATTGCACTGGGCAGAGATCTAGATGAAGCCATGGCCGTGGCCACCGAAGTCGAATCACTGTGCCAGCAATATCTGATCGCACGCCAGAACGGCGAGCCCGTGCTGCTGTCTGCACAAGAAATGCGGCAAGTGATTGATCGTTTTAAAACCTATGGCAAACATGCCACCTCATCCGAATAAATCATGGACTTCACCCAATTCATACGCACCATTCCCGACTATCCCAAACCAGGCATTCAGTTTCGTGACATCACGACCTTGCTGAAAGATCCTGCCGGTTTCAAAGCCTGCATCGACAGCCTGATCGAACGTTATCGTGATCAACCTATCGATAAAATTGTGGGCATCGAATCACGTGGTTTCATGTTTGCAGCGCCACTGGCTTATGCATTAGGCATAGGCTTTATCCCGGTGCGCAAACCGGGCAAGCTGCCAGGTAAAACAACCGGTCATGACTATGCATTGGAATATGGCACCGATCGCATTGAAATTCATGACGACGCGATTACCTCAGGCGAACGTGTTCTGATCATTGATGATCTGCTCGCCACGGGTGGTACCGCCGAGGCAGCTGTGACACTGGTACAAAAAATGGGCGGCTCAATAGTTGAGTGTGCGTTTCTCGTCGATCTGCCCGATATCGGTGGCCGACAGCGACTTGAAAAAATGGGGCTTGCCGTTTTTGCTCTATGCGAATTCGAAGGGGACTAGCATGACGCAAGCTGTAGTCACACTGCGCTGGATGAACGAAGCAGGTAAGCAGTGGCTGGAGATGATCGACCAGACCCGTCTGCCGGCAGTGTTTGACTATCTGTCTTACGACAGCGCCCAGGGTGTCGCTGAAGGTATCCGAAACATGGTCGTGCGGGGTGCGCCCGCGATCGGAGTAGCAGCCGCCTATGGCGTGGCGCTGGAAGCTTTGCAGCTGCGTGATTTGCCGCGCGCCGAATTTGACCAGCGTCTGCAGAAGGGTTTTGATGTGCTCGCCGCGAGTCGTCCAACAGCGGTCAATTTGTTCTGGGCGCTGAATCGCATGCGCGATTGCTGGCAACAGCATGGTACGGCCGATGCAGTAGTTTTGTCCGATGTGTTACTCAAAGAGGCGAAAGCTATACATAGTGAGGATGTGGAGATCAATCTCGCCATGGGCGCATTCGGTGCAGCACTCTTGCCCGATGGCGCGCGTGTACTTACGCATTGCAATGCGGGTGCGCTGGCTACTGCGGGGCACGGCACCGCGCTGGGCGTGATTCGATCTGCGGTCGCCTCGGGCAAACGTATTTCCGTCATCGCCGATGAAACCCGTCCCTTCCTGCAGGGAGCGCGTCTGACGGCCTGGGAAATGGTACAAGAAAAAATTCCCGTCACACTCATCACCGACAACATGGCCGGTCACATGATGGCTCGCGGTGAAGTCGACGCAGTGATCGTCGGAACCGATCGCGTCGCCGCCAATGGCGATGTCGCCAACAAAATCGGTACCTATATGGTGGCAGTACTGGCACATCGACACGGTATTCCGTTTTATGTTGCTTGCCCGCTATCGACCATCGATATGAAGATCGCTCGTGGCGAAGATATTCCGATTGAAGAGCGCTCGCCGCTGGAAGTGACAGGCTACCGTGATTATCAGTGGGCAGCTGCTGGCGTGATGGTCAGGAATCCTTCATTTGACGTAACGCCCGCCGAGCTGGTAACGGCACTTATCACCGAGAAGGGCGCGATACATCAGCCGGACATGCACAAACTGAGACAGCTGTTCTCGTGACTGAAAGTCACGCTTGAGCGTCCTCAGACCTTGCTTTTGTCTTCGAAGCCTGTTTCTTCAAAGCTTGTTTCTTCAAAAAACGGCTGTCGCATAAGTTCAGGAATAACTTCGGGCGGTACCGGCTTGGAGAGCAGATATCCCTGAATTTCGTCGCATCCCATCGCCTGCAACTTGCGTAGTTGCTCTGCGGTTTCCACGCCCTCAGCCACAACGGTGATATCAAGACTGCGTCCTATCGAAACGATGGTCTCGCACAAGGCTTCGCTCTGATAATCCTTGTCCAGCTTTCGGACGAAGGACTGATCGATTTTAATCACGTCAACATTCAGACTCTGTAATTGAGATAGAGAAGAATAGCCTGTACCAAAATCATCAATCTGTACTTGAATTCCCAAGTCACGAAGCTTGTGCAGTTCGTTCATGGCTATTCCCGCTTCATCCAGCACGCTTGATTCTGTCAGCTCGATAGCAATCAGTGATGAGTGCAAACCATGCTCTTGCAGACAAGAGCTGAATACCGAACGCAAGGATTCATCAAGCAGTTGAAGTGCCGACACATTTACCGAGACACGCTTCAGGTTAACGCCCTGAGATCTCCAGGCAGCCATCTGCGCACATACTTTACGAACGACTAATTCACCTAAAGGAATCACCAGCCGGGTCTGCTCTGCAATGGCAATGAATTCTGCTGGCGATACTAATCCGCGCTCGGGATGCTGCCAACGTATCAGCGCTTCCATGCTGGAAAACTGACCAGTTCGCGCATTGGCACGCGGCTGATAAAACATCACAAACTCGTCATTTTTAATCGCCCGCTGGAGTTCGCGCTCGATCTGCGCCCGATCTCTAATATTTTGCGCGTATTTTTCGTCGTAATGTCGATGTTGAGATTTTCCCTGTGACTTAGCTTCATACATCGCGATATCTGCCGCCTGCATCAGCACTTGGACATCCTTCCCATCACAGGGATGAACACTGATGCCTATCGATGCCTTCAAGGGAAATTTTTCCCAGCCAGTTCCAACGCCCGAGTGAGCGATTGCCTCCATCAGTGTCTGCGCCTCTACGCTACCATCACCATCGATCAGATCATCAAGAACGAGAATGAATTCATCGCCACCGACACGCGCCAAATGATGCTTTGAAGGGATAGCATTGCGCATAGCCTTGGCAACTGAGGTCAGCACCAAATCGCCGGTGCAGTGACCTAAGGCATCGTTGATGTTTTTAAAATCATCCAAATCAATCGCGATCAACGCAAGTCGCTGACCAGCCCCGTGTGCGCGTTCCAACATGACAGGCAGCGCATCATTAAGCCAATGACGATTCGGCAGGCCGGTGAGCGTATCTGTCTTGGCCAATCTTGCCAGCTCTATGGCCTGTTGCCGAGCATCAGATACATCTCGTATCGTAATCGCAATGTCGGTACCCGAGAGGACGGCACGCCGATGAAACCATCCTGCCGTGTGCCGCCTACCCGGGGGAACATAAAACTCGTCTTCGATGAACTCTTCTGCCTGAACGCGCCGGAAGAATTTCCGGACAAAATCTAAATCTTTGCCCTGATAAATCTCGATACAGCATTTACCGATCAAATCATTGCGTAGGAAGCCTGATAACTTTGCAGCACGCTCATTACAGTCTTCGATGTAAAGATTATCTATTTCACCATCATCACCATACCTCGGGCTAATCATGTAAAAAGCTTCACGAGCACCATCCACCGCCAGGCGAAAAGTCGACTGTACCTGCGCCGCATGTCGCCGCCGAGCCGTATTACGGATTTGATTCATGGCACCCGTGGCAGCAACGCTCATCAGTAGCACGCTGACCAGGCCGGCAATAGCAATATAAGTCTGCTGGGTTGAGGCATAGGGCCTGAATACATTGGCCTTACTTATTCCGGCCACGCTAATCAGTGGATAGCCCTCAAGCTTTTGCCAACTGACGAGCCTATCCTGGCGATCAACAAAGGCCAGATCCGGTTCATCACGAATACCGTGATCTTCCAAAAACACAGGCGTAGAGGCATAAAACGCATACGTTGCACCTATGCCGCCTTTGGAGACAAGTAAAGGACCCTGCACAAAGCGTACTGAAACAAAATCTCCGGGCATCAGCGATGTAGCATTATGAAACCTGGCCAGGTAATCGGGCTCCGCCGCAATCAGCACCACACCATCAAAACTACCATCGGACTTTTCAAAGCGCCTACTAAAGCGAACAATTTGTTTGCCCTGAAATCCACCCCGTCCGGGTGCAGGCGGCAAGATA
Source organism: Bordetella parapertussis (assembly GCA_945867725.1). Classification (GTDB taxonomy): domain Bacteria; phylum Pseudomonadota; class Gammaproteobacteria; order Burkholderiales; family Burkholderiaceae_D; genus Pernthalerella. The sequence continues at coordinate 795 of CAMBJI010000075.1, read as the reverse complement.
TGAAGCTGCGACTTGGGTTGGTCGCGATTTAATTTGAAGAACGGGAGATCGCCCATGTAAGTACCACGTGCCAGATTACGCGTACTGCTGACGGCATAGCCTCGAGCATCAATGGCAGCAGGATAAATAGCATCTTGGTAGACACCACGGCGAAACTGATCTTCCAAATCCAATGCGCCCGGTTTTTTTTCCCACTGGTACTTGATGGACATCGACAACTGATCGATTTGTGAGATGCTGCGCAGAACCTGCTCGGCATAACTTTCGGCACGCGCCGCGGCCTCACGTTCAGCCTGTCGAATCAACTGTGTCCGATCAATCTCGATCTTCAGCCACACGGCACCACACACTGCAGCGACCAATAGCGCACAGGCGAAACCCCAGGCGAGCGCGATACGCCGATTGGCGTACCGGATCTTTGATTCGGAGTAGGTGAACGAATCGTGCATTGGAAACAGGGGGCGGCTGCAAAGAGTGCGTTAATCGGCGAAATGAATCACCGCCCGAAATGTTTCGAGTATGCAAGATGTTTGAGGAAAATCAAAATTCCCTCAGAGAAACTTTTTACTGGCTTAGAACCTAGAGATTACAAGCATTCGAGAGAAATTTGTTGTTACCTGAAGGGAATATTTGTGCTCGCGCCGACTGGCTTCCGGCGTACAGGGGCGTCTCCACCCATTGCCAGAACCGGTACCAGCAATAGGAAAAATATGGTTACCGTGGTCAGTTCCAAGTAAATGCGAATAAAACAGCGTCAAAAAAAATGGCGCAGATGACTGCGCCATTGATTAAGTC
>CAMBJI010000074.1 GCA_945867725.1 Bordetella parapertussis | reverse complement strand
CTTTGTATTCTGTGGAAGCGCTGCTTGAATAACACCGCAAACGTTTGACGCTAAAAAACCGGCGCCAAGCCTTCTATCTGCCAACCGCCGCATCGCACAACTGCGCGGGCTTGCCATAAAACGCGAATTTATTTAGCAATTCGTTATTTGTCTTCCAAAAGAATCTTCAGCACTGCCGCATCATCCAGTGAATCATAACCGCTGGCCAGCGTCGCCTTGAAAATTTCCAGCGCATACGCGGCCAGCGGTGTTTCCTGGCCCGCTTGGTCCGCCATGGCCACACCCAGTGCGACATCTTTGGTCAGAATATGTGCGTGAGCCCGTGGTGCGTAATCATTGGCCAGCGCGCGGGTCATGCGATCTTCCAGCATCATCGACTGACCGCTGGATGCGCTCATCAGCGCCAGGAGTTTTTGCTGGTCGAGGCCGAGTCGCGTGCCCAGCGCAATGACCTCGGCGGCTGCGATGAGATTGATGCCAGCGAGGAGATTGTTGACCAACTTGTATCTTGCGCCATCGCCGATACGTGCGCCGAGGCGAAAGATTTTGTCCGACAGTGCATCAAGAACGGTTTGCTGGCGTGCGATCACTTCATCGGCACCGGCCAGCATGATGCTCATGGTGCCCGCTTCAGCACGCACGGGACCACCCGAGATAGGCGCATCAATAACCGTGAGGCCCAGGCTCGTCAATCGATCAGCAATAGCCAGCGTGTCTTCCGGCGCAATAGTCGGGCATAGCATGACCGTTTTGCCCTCACAAGGTACGCGCGTCACGCCATTTTCGCCAAACAGAACCTGATCAACCTGCTTCGCGTTGACGACTACGACGATGATCAGGTTTGTTTGTTGTGCGAGCTCTGCGGGACTGGCACAAACGCCGATACCAGCGGCACTGGCGGACTGCATCGCCTCGGGGCGGATGTCGTGCGCGCAGATTTGTATGCCTTTGCGGTGGAGATTCAGCGCCATGGCCATGCCCATGGAACCGATGCCAATCAGACCTGCCTTCATTTTTTTGTCGTCGCCGATTGAGAAGTGGCAGCCTTGCTGCCGTCAGTCCGGAGTATACGTGCAGGCGCGGTCAGGAGGTCTTTGGAAAGGCGGACAACAAAAACGGTGCAGGCAGCCCGGTTGGGTCCGCATGCACCGCTGAATCAAATACCCAAGAGGGTTAACGCGGCGGCTGTCTCATCACCAGCGACCCGGGAACCCCCTGTCATGATGTCCGTGCCAGCGACCGCGCGGATAGTGGTGGCCATCGTGGTCGCCCCGACCCCAGCGAAAATTGACGGTGGGGATGCCGTACGCGGGTGGGCTGTAATACACCGGAGGACTGTAATACACCGGAGGGCGATACACGGGCGTCACCACCACGGGGGGGTAGGTTCTTACCTGTACCGGCGCCTGAACAACCACGGGTGGTGGCGGTGCTGGCGTTGTATATACCTGCATATCGGTGTTGGTCGGAATTACCTGAATGGTCAACTGCGATCCGGGATCGCTGTTCATTTGGGTGGTGTACTGGCGACCTGCGTATTCGTAAACGACGTTGTAGCCCACCACACGGTTTTCATAGGTAATCTGTTGGGTGCAGCTGTTGGCTGTTCTGACGACTGGGGCGGGCTCACCCTCGAGTTGATCGCCCAGAATGGCGCCACCGATGATGCCCATGGCCGTTGTTAATGTACGGCCTGAGCCGGAACCCATCTGACTACCTAGAATGCCACCGGTAATGGCGCCTACGGTGATACCTGCACCCGATCGGGGTTGCTGGACAAGTATCTGAGTCTCACTACATACCTGGCGTGGGACGGTGACTTGCTGAGTGATGGGCGTACTGGAAACGACGCGGGCGATTTCCTGAGATTGCGCCAATGGCCATGCGGCAATCAGCGCGAGCGGTAAAAATATCTTCAATTGGTTTTTCATCATCCCTCCCTGGGATCAGTTTGCTTCTGCCTCACTGGCATGGAAGCAATTTAGGCAAGAAATGATTGGCAGACAGAGGTCGTTACATTTGGACACACGCTTTTTTGTCGCTGAGCAAAGTCGCTGATGCGGCTGTACCCCGATTGGATAGGCGGTTCGCACCAGCGTCTGACCGGCGGTGGGGGTTGAATTGAGTTCATGCCTTTCTAATAAGCATTAAAGGTCGACAGGGCTGAGGCTTTTCGCTTATATTTCTGCCAAGCATCACTTCAGTTGCGGCGTCATTTGCCGATTCATTTATTGACTACTTGCGCCAAGCGCACCGCACAGAGATCGTATTCCACCATGGCAGAAGAAGACAAAACTCCCGAAGAAGACGAAGCGTCTGCCGCCGCCGCACCGGCGATAGCGCCAGCGCCAGCGCCTGACCCGGATGAGGAGCCGCCGCAGCCACCGATCAAATGGAAAAAGGTGGTGGAAGAGGGGCATGCGGGCGCTCATGGCGGTGCGTGGAAGATTGCGTTGGCCGACATGATGACGGCGATGATGGCGTTTTTTTTGCTGATGTGGCTGCTGGGTGCGGTGCCGGAGGAGCAACGTAAGGGTATCGCTGAGTATTTCCAGCCCACTACCCGCACGGACGCGGCCATGGGTGAAACAGCGGGATCGAATGGCATGTTTGGTGGCCGATCTATCGTTGATCCGGATGGCATACCCGATATACCAAAGCAGGAAACCCTATTGGAGCGTGTGACACCGCGTACCGAAGCAGGCCCAAATGAAGACATGGGTACGTCACCAGATGACAAGCCGCATCCAAAGTATTCGAAAAATCTGACGGAAGAACAGAAGCAGCAAATTGCTGCACAAGCCGCGAAAGAAAAGCTCGACAAGCTGGAAAAAGAAATTGACGAGAGACTCTCGCTCAACCAGCAGCTGGCTGATCTCAAGAGTCAAGTCACGTTTACAAGGGAGAAGGACGGCCTTCGTATCGATATTATCGACAAGGCCAACTTCTCGATGTTTGGCAGCGGCAATGCGGCCATGGACCCACGCGCTCGTGCACTCATCAATGAAGTGGCGAAATCATTAGCGGGTATGCCCAACAAAATGGCCGTCAAGGGTCATACCGACAGTACCCCATTCCCCGAGGGCAGCGACAGGACGAACTGGTCATTGTCGATAGAGCGCGCCGAGGCGACGCGCCGCATGCTTGAACAGGCAGGTATGTCGAGTGGACGGTTTGCCCGCGTCGAGGGCGTTGCCGATACGGCGCCTTTTGCACCCAAAAATCCCTCTGATCCGCGAAACCGCCGTATCAGCATCACCGTGCTCTACAACGATCCGCCGCCTACTTAAAGAACGGTTGTAAGCTCATGTTTGCACGACTATCTAGTCGGGCTGGTGTTTGCTTTTTCCGGAAATACTTTCGCCATCCACCAGAAAATCAATCCACCAAAGACCAGCGTTGCTGCTGCGATATTGAGTGACCACGTAAATCCTTCAGCATGGTTGCTGGCACGTGAGAGCAGTAGTGCAGCCACTGGCGGACCGATGATCTGACAAAAACCGAATGCAGCCGACAGCATGCCGATGATTGCTGGCGCTGATTGCGGGTGCAGCTTCCTGCCCAACTGCATGGCAAAAAAAGTGATGGCGGTAAAGGGCAAGCCCACGAGCAAGCTGCCCAGCGCAAAACCTGACAGCGTGGGCATCCAGTTACTGATGGCAACGCCAGCCGCCTGTATCAGATAGCAAGCCAGCAGTAGATAACGCTGATCGAAACGGGCAGGAATGCGCGAAGCCATGACGGCGCCGAATGCCACGGCGATGCCCAGCATGGGCCAGAACAGATCAGGCCATGCTGAATCGGGCATGGCGGTACGTGCAATCACGGGCAGGAAGGTTGCGGTGATGATGTACCCGAAGCCGGCCAGGCCATAGGCCAGCGTCAAAGCGGCTTTTTCTGTCGTACTGCCACCGTTTGCGGAAAGCTCATGCGTTGCAGTGGGCAGAGGCAGTCCGGCATTGCTGTGAAAAACGCGCCACACTATGGCGGTCATGAGGGCTGCCAGCAAGGCAAACGCGATCCATCCAGCGCTCGCATGCCAGCCCAGTTGCACCATCAGGCTGGCGAGCAGGCCGCTGGTGGCAATACCGACGCCGGGACCTGCGTACACGATGCCGCCTGCGGAGGGTAGGTTCATGCGTGACAAGCGGCCCAGACACCAAGTGCTGGTATAGACGAAAGCCACAGCGGTGATCACGCCAGCAATAAAGCGTAACCAGGGCCACGCCGCAGGTACATCGGTGGACATCAGTGCTGTCAGCAAGCAGGTGAGCAGCAGGCCAGCGCGCACCATGGGTGCGACGGGCAAAGGTGGCCAACCGCGTCGCGACCAAACTGTGGGCTGCAGCGTGCAAAGAATTGCGCCCAGCAGATAGCCAAAATAATTTGCGCTTGCGAGCCAGCTGGCGCTTTCGAGATCAAGTAATCCGTCATGCAACATCATTGGCATGAGCGGCGTGAAAGCAAATCGCCCGATACCCATGGCCACCGCCAGTGACAAGGTTCCCGATAGCGCGATGATCAGCGCACGGGTCTCGGCAGTCGTTTCAGTCGGTTGCATCATTGAGAATGATCGCTATGACAGCGAGCATATGACCCTCATGACCCTCATGTGCCTCAAGTGCAGACAACGCTGCCAGCCTCCCTGGGTGACGCATTTCAGAACGGCGCCTTGCTTGTGCGCTGGCAGCGGCCGGTGATCAGATCCAGGCGCTTGTCGCCATCGAGATCAAGCCATTGTTTGAATTCACCATTCCTGCGATTGAGTGTGAAATGTTCGCCTGTGATAGTCAGTCCGAAACGTTTGAATAAGGCAGGACGGCTGACCTTGAGGAGATCATCCTCTACATGCAATGTACCCTTGCGATTCATGGACATCGCGTATTCGCCTATATACCAACCTGTGTTTTCATCAAAATCGAATTGCGCTGGTATCGTTAAATGGCTTGTCTCGAAGGGCTGGGAAAGCGTGTCATTGGGTTTGCTGACTTCAACGTCGCAAACGACCTCGAGTTTTCCTTTGTTCTGAAAGGTTTGTTTTTTCCCACCGATATCTAGACCAAGCAGACCATTCATTTGAGCGATAACGATGAGTCCTGCAAGAACGATCAGGGCCAATAAAGCAGTGATGGTTTTGTTCATCGATGTTCTCCTTGGTGCTCAGTTAGTGGCGTGCGTTGGTACAAGTGCCGGCGTACATGATCCAATAAGCCTGTGCAGGCGTCTTCGATCAAATCGATAACCTGTGTGAATCCCTCTTCACCGCCATAGTAGGGATCGGGTACCACAGCGGCATCGTGCTGCCGGCAGAACTCTGTCAGACGCCGAAGTTTGTGCCGCATCGGCGGAGGGCAGGCATGTTCAGCCAGTGCAAGATTGTCCCAGTCCATGGCCAGCAGTAAGTCATGTCCGATGAAATCTGCCTCGGTGATCTGACGAGCGCGCAGGTCGGACAGATCATAACCGCGCTGTGCTGCCGTGTGTTGGCTGCGATGATCGGGTGGTTTTCCTGGATGATAGTTGTGCGTGCCGGCTGAACTGACATGAACGATGGCATCGAGACATGCTTCTTTGACCATATGCCGGAAGACGCCGTGCGCCGTTGGACTGCGGCATATATTGCCCATGCAAAGAAAAAATACGCTGAAGGCTGGCTGCAGTGCAGTGGTTGTCTCAGTCTGCATGAGGGAATCGTTCATTTTTTTGTCTTCATGCTGCTTTACCGGAATTCGTCTGTCTTAGACGAGCCATTGTATGGCTTTCGCTCGCACTCGAGCAGTCAAACAAGACCTTGATCGCTATTTTTTCTCAACAGTAAAATACGTGTGCTTTCGCCAAGTAAAAAAAGCCACGTTTTTATCGCTAGCTTAAAACGCGCCTGAGCCAGTGACCAATGTCGGTGATTTCTTCTTCGCAAACCGAGTGCTGCATCGGGTAGTCATGCCACTCGATGTCATAACCTTGATCACGCAAGAGGTCGCGCGAAGTTTCTGCCCGATCAATCGGTACGACGCCATCGCCCCGGCCGTGCGCGAGGAAGATCGGGGTTTGCTGATTTGCCGGATGAGCCTCTTGGGCGATTGAATCTGCAAGCGGCAGATAGCCAGATAAACAGAGCAGGCCCGCAAGTGGTTGCGGGTGTCGCAGCCCGGTTTGCAGTGTCATCGCACAGCCTTGCGAAAAGCCCGCAAGAACAATGCGGGATGCTGAAATACCTCTGCCCACTTCGCGCTCGATCAATTGCTCAATGCGCATTTGTGATTGACGCAAACCGGCTTCATCTTCGCGGCGCACGAGGTCCATGCCAAGAATGTCATACCAGGCCCGCATCACATAGCCGCCGTTAATCGTGACTGGCATGGTCTCGGCGTGTGGAAAAATGAAACGTATGCTGGGGCAGCCGGAGAGATCGAGTTCGCGCACGATAGGCACAAAGTCATTACCATCAGCGCCTAGACCATGCATCCAGATCACTGCGGCTTCAGGATGCTCTGTGGTACTGAGCTCAATGGTTTCGAGGTGGGGCAGGGCAGTCATGGCTTGAATGGGATGTTTTTTTAAAGCTATTTTGCGCGTATCGCGGATTTGGGACGAAAGGCTTTGCATACGGCCTCATGGGTTTCGATGTAAGGACCACCAATGAGATCAATGCAATAGGGCACAGCAGCGAAGATGCCGCCGACAATCGATTGGCCTTGATCGTCGCGCAGGCCTTCGAGTGTTTCGCGTATGGATTTCGGTTGGCCTGGAAGATTCATGATGAGCGCCGCATGGTCGTGAGCCTCGCGTATCACGGCCACTTGCCGAGACAAAATAGCTGTGGGTACAAAGCGCAGACTGATTTGTCGCATCTGCTCACCAAAGCCCGGCATGATTTTCGTGGCGACGGCCAGAGTCGCTTCGGGTGTCACATCGCGTCGCGCTGGCCCGGTACCGCCGGTGGTTAGCACCAGATCACAGCCGACCTGATCGACCAGTTCAATCAGCGTCTTTTCTATCAATGACTGCTCATCGGGAATCAGACGTGTCTCCATCTGCCATGGGCTGCTGAGGGCCTGCGAAAACCAGTCGCGCAATGCCGGTACGCCCTGATCTTCGTAGACGCCGCTTGATGCACGGTCCGATATCGAGACCAGTCCAATCAGCAACTCATCGGGATGATTACGAGTTTTCTTCGTCGTCGTCATGGTGTTCAGATTCGGTTGGGGACTGAGTTTCGCCTTGAAGTGATTTCAGTAACTGAAAAATTTCTCGATAAGCCTTCGGTGGTTTTTTTTCAGCCTGCTCTTTGCGCGCGTTGCGCACCAGCGTTCGGAGGTGTTGCACATCCACTTCGGGATGCCGCGCGCGCAACTCGGTGATAACGCTGTCATCTGCCAGTAGGCGATCGCGCTGGCGTTCGATTGCGTGCAATGAGGCGGCCTCGGCGCGAGACGTACCGCGCCAGCCATCAACCGCTGTTTGTATCACGCTGACTTCTTCTTCGGTGAGTGTGCGCATTTTCTTGCCCACATACTGGCGCTGACGTCGGCGTCCTTCGTGGTCGCTGATGAGCTGACAGGCCAGTATGGCTTCCTTTACATCTTCGGGCATGGGTATGCGCTTGACACGATCGCGCGCGGCGTTGACCAGAGTCTCTCCAAGCTTCTGCAGAGCGGTGCTTTCACGCTTGAGTTGAGATTTGGACGGGCGATCGTATTCCTGCTCGAATTCACTGGATTGGAATCCGACTGCGCCCCGATTGGCGTTGGGCATGATGGACGGCCTATGGCATTCTTGAACGGCTGCTATGATACCTGCTTTGCCCCTGATACTCAGAAAACGTCCCATGACCCAATCATTTTTCAGCCATAGCCAGGATCAACTCAAAGAGATTGCGCAGGATGTGTTGCGCTTTGCAAAAGATAAAGGTGCCTCGGACGCCGCCGTCGAGATTAGCGAGGGTCAGGGCTTGTCTGTCACGGTGCGCAAAGGGCAGGTCGAAACTATCGAGCAAAACAAGGACAAGGGCATCGGTGTGACCGTCTATCTCGGCCATGACCGCGCCATTCGCCGTGGCAATGCCAGTACGTCAGATTTTTCCGCGCAGTCGCTGAAAGACACGGTCGATGCGGCCTACAACATTGCGCGCTTTACGGCCGAAGATGATTGCGCTGGCTTGCCCGAAGCAGAACTTCTCGAGATGCAGCCGCGTGACCTACAGCTTTTTCATCCTTGGACGTTGACTGCCGAGGAGGCAGTCGCCTTGGCGCAGCGTGCTGAAGCAGCGGCTTTCGCCGTCGACAAGCGGATTACCAATAGTGAGGGTGCCAACACCTATGCGCAGCAGTCGCATTTTGTGATGGCCAACACGCGCGGTTTTATGGGCGGCTATCCGTATTCGCGTCATTCACTATCGGTATCGCCCATCGCTGGCAAGGGCAACAATATGC
>CAMBJI010000073.1 GCA_945867725.1 Bordetella parapertussis | reverse complement strand
ATACCGGTTGTCGACCAGATCCAAACGACCGATACCGTGCTTGCCACCCAAGCGATTCAATTCAGTAAGTACAGCCGCCGGCGAGAGTCGCTTGCCATTCAGGCTGACGATATCGCCATGCTCGAATTCGATATCGAGATACTCGGCTGCATCCGGCGCCGCTTCGGGGCTGACGGTCCAACGCCACATGGATTCTTCTGCTTCGGCGCTCGGGTTTTCCAGATGGCGGCCTTCGAAGCTGATGTGCAGCAGATTGGCATCCATCGAATACGGCGCGCCACCGTTCTTGTGCTTCATGTCGATGTCGATGCCGGCATCTTCTGCGTACTTCAGCAGCTTCTCGCGCGAGAGCAGATCCCATTCACGCCAAGGCGCGATGATTTTTACATTCGGCATCAGCGCATAAGCACCGAGCTCAAACCGTACCTGATCATTACCCTTACCTGTAGCACCATGCGAGATGGCATCGGCACCTGTTTCGCGCGCGATCTCGATTAGACGCTTGGCAATCAGCGGGCGTGCAATCGAGGTACCCAGCAGATATTCGCCTTCGTAAACGGTATTGGCGCGAAACATCGGAAACACGAAATCACGCACGAATTCTTCACGAACGTCGTCAATAAAAATATTTTCTGGCTTGATGCCGAACTTGATCGCCTTAGCGCGCGCTGGCTCAAGCTCTTCACCCTGACCAAGGTCAGCAGTAAACGTGACGATTTCGCAGTGATAATGATCTTGCAGCCATTTCAAAATAACCGAGGTGTCCAATCCGCCGGAGTAGGCGAGGACGACTTTATTGATGTCGCTCATGTGCTTGTTTTCCCTGATTTCAATAACAAATTAAATTTTTCCGAGTACCAGATACTCGAGTAAGGCTTTTTGTACATGCAGTCGGTTTTCGGCTTCATCCCAGACCACTGATTGCGGTCCGTCGATCACGTCGGCAGACACTTCCTCGCCACGATGCGCGGGTAAGCAGTGCATGAACAAGGCATCCTTGCTGGCGCGTTTCATTTTTGCGGCATCGACTATCCAGCCGTCAAAGGCTTTCAGACGTGCGGCATTTTCTTCTTCATAGCCCATGCTCGTCCAGACATCGGTCGTCACCAGATCGGCGCCTTCGCAAGCATCGGACGGATTCTTGAACACCGTATAGCGTTGATGGTCAGCGGATACCAGTGCCGGGTTGATGTCATAGCCCGCAGGTGTGGAGACATTCAGATGGAAGCCGAATACCTCCGCCGCTTGCAACCATGAATACAGCATATTGTTCGCGTCACCGACCCAGGCCACGGTTTTGCCGGCGATAGAGCCGCGATGTTCGATATAGGTAAACACATCGGCAAACACCTGGCAGGGGTGATGTTCATTGGTCAGACCATTAACGACCGGCACCCGCGAATTGGCCGCGAAGCGGTTAATAATCTCCTGACCAAAGGTGCGGATCATGATGATGTCGCACATCCGGGACATCACCTGCGCGGCATCTTCCACCGGCTCGCCGCGGCCCAGCTGGCTGTCACGGGTGTTCAGGTAAATGGCGGCACCGCCAAGCTGATGCATGCCCGCCTCGAAGGACAGCCGGGTGCGCGTGGAATTCTTTTCGAAAACCATCACCAGCGTGCGATCCATCAGCGGATGGTAAGGCTCGTAGTTCTTGAATTTGCGTTTGATGATCTTCGTTCGCTCGATCAGATAGTCGTACTCCGCGAGCGAGAAATCGGCAAACTGCAGATAGTGTTTGATTGCCATAAATGAAAAACGGCAGCTAGCCAAGCCGGCAGCCGCCGAGTGTTTTAACCCGTTGGATTATAAGGGTTTTGGGCGTATTCGGACAGTGTGAGACCGAGGTCACCAATCACTGAGTTCATCGGCCGGATTACCGCTGGCTGCAGTCGGCGTCAGTAGCAAAATGAAAAAATAATAAAGTCGATTGGGTAAGCTGGGCTAGTTTGGGGATCGCGCCCGAAGGTATCTGCTGCCTACTACGCTATTTTCGGGGAACTGGGATGCGATTCAGCGTTCTATGCCTTTGTGTAGAGCTTGTACTACTGAGAGTGACTGGATTTAAAAGGTGGCTGGTTGAAGCCACTTTTTGCTCTCAGGCCACGTTCAGCGATAAGTCGGTTTCTGCAGAGATTCGTGTCTGAGTTGCAAATAAAGCTGATGTCTGGCGGGATGGATACTGCCCTCGTCCAGAGCCTTAAGGACAGCGCAGTCAGGCTCCGCTACATGATGGCAATTGGTGAAGCGGCATTGGCCCAGCACGGGTTCGAATTCCGGAAACGCCCGTTCCAGCATGCCCTCGGAGAGATGGTAGAGGCCAAACTCCTGAAAACCGGGTGAATCAATCACGCTCGATTGTTCATCCAGCGTATAGAGACGGGTAAACGTGGTGGTGTGTTTGCCGGTATCCAGTCGCTGGGATATTTCCCGCACAGCGATTTCCGCATCGGGCACCAGTAGATTCACCAGCGAAGATTTGCCCATGCCGGATTGGCCGATCAGTATCGTCGACTGACCCGACATCAGCGGCTGCAAAACTGCCAGCGTAGCGGCCGGATCCGCTGTGGCACTGACTTCATGTATGGGGTAGCCCAGCCGTTCATACAGCGCCAGCTTGCCGCGCGCTGCCGGTAGCAGTTGGGTTAGATCGGTTTTGTTGAGGACTAGACGGGCGGTGATGCCAGCCGCGCTGGCGGCGACCAGTGATCGCGATATCAGATCATCTGAAAAGCCCGGCTCGGTCGCAACCACTATAAAAAGTTGCGTGACATTCGATGCCAACAGTTTGGATTTGTATTGGTCGGAGCGATAAAGCAGGGTATCGCGTGGCAGGATTTCGTCGATCACTGCCTGATCTGGCGAAGTCGCGGTCAGGCGTACACGATCACCCGTAGCGACATCGCTCTTTTTGCCGCGTGTGACGCATTGCAGGGCCTTGCCATCCGCATGGGCAAGGTAATGTCGGCCGTGTGCGGCAACGATCAGTCCCTGCAGTTCACTCATGAATCATTGAACGCCGCGCTCGAAAACTACGTCAATCTTTGCGGCACAGATGAAGTCATTAGCAGACACCCCGCCTTTGCCTTCATTGACTGAGTGCGTGTCGTAGCGTACTTCGCAACGGTTGTAACCAACGATCAGTTCGGGGTGATGATCTTCTTTGTGAATGACCTCAGCGATTGCATTCACAAACGCCAGCGTCTGGTGATAATCACCGAACCGAAACAGGCGCACCAGCTTGCCATCGTCAATAGCCCAGTCACTCAGTACGGCAAGTGCTGCGGCGATCTCGTCTGCCGAGGCTGCCTGTGTCAGATGACGACAGGCTTCTTTCAGCAGCGACTCGCGAGTGATCATCATGCTGTCAGGAGTTTCTCTACTCGGATGCTGGCGGGTGGGTGGGAATCGTAGAACGCCGAATGCAGAGGATCTGGCGTCAGCGTTGAGGCATTGTCTTCATAAAGCTTGACCAGTGCCGAAATCAGATCCTGCGAATTACTATGCTTGGCCGCAAACGCATCGGCTTCGAATTCATTTTTGCGCGACGTAATCGACAGCACAGGCGAGAACAGGAAGGTGAACACTGGTAGCGCAAACATGAACAAAATCAGCGCCATTGCATCATTGCTGGCTGCCATCATGGGTTCCACACCGAGTCCCTGGTAAAACCAGACTTGATTTTTTAGGTAGCCCAACACTGCAAGCAACCCCAGTGAGATCGCGAACATGACCGCGATACGCTGGATCACATGATTGAGCTTGAAATGGCCAAGTTCATGCGCGAGCACCGCTTCGATTTCATTCGGTGCCAGACGCGACAAAAGCGTATCAAAGAAGACGATACGTTTGGCAGCGCCAAAACCTGAAAAATACGCATTGCCGTGAGCGCTGCGGCGCGAACCGTCCATAACGAACAGACCTTTGCTCGCAAAACCGACGCGTTGCATGAGGCCTTCGATACGCGAGCGCAGGCTTTCATCTTGCAGTGGTGTGAATTTATTGAATAGTGGCGCGATCAAATTCTGGTAAAAGCCCAGCATGAAAATCTGGAAGCCGCACCAGATCAGCCAAGCGTACAGCCACCAGAGGGCGCCGGCTTTTTCCATCAATGCCAACGTCACCCATATCAGTGGCAGGCCAATCGCGGCGCCCACCAGTGTGTGCTTGAGCATGTCAGAGAAGAACAGACCCGGCGTCATTTTGTTGAAGCCGAATTGCTCTTCCAGACGAAATTGTTTGTAGTAGTCGAAGGGCAGGTCAACCACGCTGCCAATCAGTGTTACGGCAGCGATCAGACCCAGCTGGTACACCATGCCGGCACCGGCCACATCGAACAGCGCCATCGACAGCCACTGCAGACCACCTAGTAGGGTGAAGCCCAGCAGCACCGCCGCGTTGACTACAAGCAGCACGATTTTCAGACGCGTCTTGGCGATGGTGTAATCGGCTGCCTTTTGGTGGGCTGCGAGCGGAATCTTTTGTGCGAATTGCGCAGGCACTGCATCGCGGTGCTGGGCAATATGTCTGATGTGGCGAGAGGACAGCCAGAGTTTGACGGCCAGTGTTGCAAGCAAAAAGGCGGCGAACAATAGTGAGAAGCTTTGCGGGTCCATACGGTGTCTATGAGAAAATGTTAGTTTTATGGTCCCCTATACGAGGGGATCGAGTCAGGAACAGATTATGTCACAAGCTTTTGAAGCGCATCCGCCAACCACGGCTGCCGTTCGTCCCAATGAAATGAACCTTGTCTGGATCGATATGGAAATGACCGGGCTGGATCCGGACAATGACCGTGTTATCGAGATTGCAGCAATCGTCACCGATGCCGAGCTGAATATCCTTGCTGAAGGTCCGGTCTTTGCCATTCACCAAGCGGATGAGGTGCTGGACAAGATGGATGCCTGGAACAAAGGTACCCATGGCCGCTCGGGTCTGATCGATAAGGTAAAAGCCTCCACCGTCACCGAGGATGAGGCCAGCGCGCAGATGATCAGCTTTTTGCGGCAGTACGTCCCGGCGGGGAAATCACCGATGTGCGGCAATTCAATTTGTCAGGACCGGCGATTCATGGCGCGGCATATGCCTCAGCTGGAGCAATTTTTCCATTACCGGAATGTGGATGTCTCCACCATCAAAGAGCTCTGCCGTCGTTGGAAACCTGAGCTGATCAGCGGTTTTAAAAAACATCAGATGCATACCGCCTTAGCCGATATTCTCGAATCCGTCGAGGAACTGCGCTACTACCGCGAGCATTTCATCAAACTCTGACTGGGTTGGTGGCCGCAGCCCGCAGCCACTCTTCTCTCCCACCAGCAGTGCGCCTGACAGCGCCCGATGCACGCCGTCGGGTGCATGCCAGCAAAGATTACTGCGCGCGCCTCGCCAGCCAAAACCGACGTATCTGCGGAATGGATGCCTCGATCTCTACAGCGAGTTTATGGCACTTCAGCGGATCGTCGACCAATCCAAGTTCGGTGTCGTCGATCTCTTCTGCGCCTAGCAGATAAAAGGCACGCAGTAGACCGCCTTGTGGTGAGTCGCGCAAGGGCTGCCAGGCTTCATTGCGCAGTTTCACGCCTTCAAGAAATCCCCAGGACCAGGCTTCGGCATCTAGCAGGGATTTGCCTTTCCACTGCAGCTCGCAGAACAAAGGCTCGAAATCGGCAGGCGCCACTTCGAGAGTGACTTCAATATCTTCCAGCGTGCGCGTGATCAGATGCGCGATTCTTTGCTCTGCCTGCGGACTATCGAAGTCAGGTGTTTCCTCGGGATCCGTTCCCCAGACCGCCGCTAACCACTCAGTGGCAGGAATTTTTTCCGGGCCAATGGCAATGGCAGTCAGAAAGCCATGCAAGGCATCCATGGTCATTGCATCGTCATTGCACTGATCTGACATCAGGAAGCGATCCAGTTCATCGAATTCCTGTTCGGATAGCAAAGGGTCGTTGTGCATGCGTGTCTCGTAAAATAATCAGCGCACAGTGTAACCGTTACAGTAACGGAGCATTGGAAGATCAGGGGAAGACTACAATGCGGGCATGACACATCTTCCGCCTGCTTCTTTTTCAGAACTATCGCCTGATACAGTGCTTGATGCACTGCAGTCACTCAATTTGTATGGCGATGGACGTTTACTCGCGCTGAACAGTTACGAAAATCGTGTCTATCAGGTTGGCATGGAAGGCGCCGCACCGGTCATTGTGAAATTCTACCGGCCCAGTCGCTGGACCGATGCTGCCATTCGCGAAGAGCATCAATTCGTCGATGCCTTGTATGCTCAGGAAATTCCGGTCGTGCCGGCAACGAGCATTGCAAACGATACCTTGCATATTTATGAAGGCTATCGCTTTGCGGTATTTCCAAGGCAAGGTGGTCGCGCACCCGAACTCGATCGTGACGACACGCTGGAGCAGATGGGGCGGCTGATGGGGCGCATTCACGCAGTGGGTGCTGGTAGTGCATATCAGCATCGACCCGTACTTGATGTCATGACCTTCGGTGATGAACCCCGTGCCTGGCTGCTCGCGAATGAGTTCATTCCACCCGATTTGCTCGATAGTTGGCAGAGCGTCACGGCACAGGCACTCGAAAGTGTGCGGCATTGCTATGAACGGGCCGGAGACCTGCGCTATTTGCGGTTGCATGGTGATTGCCACGTCGGGAATGTGCTGTGGACAGATGATGGACCTCACTTCGTCGATTTTGACGACAGTCGCAGCGGACCCGCCATTCAAGACTTGTGGATGCTGCTCTCGGGCGAACGTCAGGAGCGCAGTGCGCAGCTAGCCACGCTACTGGCAGGCTATGAAGATTTTTTCGAATTCAACCCGCGTGAGCTGCATCTGATTGAAGCACTGAGGACGCTTCGCCTGCTGCATTATTCTGCTTGGCTGGCCAGACGCTGGGATGATCCCGCTTTTCCTGCTGCTTTCCCTTGGTTTAATACCGTGCGTTACTGGCAGGACCGTATTCTCGAATTGCGCGAGCAGGTTGCACTGATGGATGAGCCACCATTGTGGCCACTTTGATCAGCGTCAAATTTTTCCTTTCTCGATTTTGATAGTCTGGGGCAAACGGCTGATCGAAAAGGACGCACCATGTTTCGCAAGTTACTTATCCCCACAGACGGCTCGGTACTCTCTGACAAATCAGCGAAAGCCGCGCTCGCGTTTGCAGCTGCTACGGGTGCATCGGTGGTGGGTCTTTCAGTCGCACAGCTTTATCCTTTTATGCTCATGCCCGAAGCCGGCGCCATGGTCGATCTGAGTTCCTATGAAGAGATTCAGGACAAGACCGCTCAACAAGCGATGCAAAAGCTGAAGGCCATGGCTGCTGATGCAAGTGTTGCCTGCGAAGTGCTGTCTACGCGTGGTGTGCATCCTTACGAAGAAATCATCAAGACCGCCGAGAGTCACGGCTGCGACCTAATCTGGATGGCGTCGCACGGACGTAAAGGCTTGGATAAGTTATTGCTGGGTAGCGAGACGCAGCGAGTGCTGTCGCATGCGCATATACCGGTATTGGTCTACCGCGACCCGAATGCCAAATGACAGCACGATCACTAGTGGGCCATAAGCACGGGCAGCGTCATTGATTCCAGCACAGTCTGCGTTGCACCACCCAGCAGAATCTCCCGAAAACGCGTGTGGCCGTAGCCGCCCATCACCAGCAGATCAGATTCCTGATCAGCGCATAGCGACAGCAAGGCATTGCCGATATCAATATCGGTGCGGCGATTGATGACGTTCACTGACACACCGTGTCGTGCCAGATAAAGCGCGAGATCACTGCCGGGCACCTCACCATGCGCCTCATCTTGTGCTGATGCATTGAAGATCACCACATCGACCACGGAAGCCGTTCGCAGCAACGGTAATGCGCCAGTCACTGCGCGGCTTGCGGTCATGCTGGCATCCCACGCGATCATTGCGCGAGCGAAGGGCTTGATGTTTTGGTGTGTGAAAGGAACGATCAATACCGGATGCGCACTCTGCATTAGCACCGAAGCCGGGAAATCCGACATCAGACCCGGTACAGGATCATCCGGATCGAATTGACCGATCACAGCCAGATCGGCATAGCGCGTTTGAATGCCCATGCCGGCGGCAGGATCGTCATCGACCAGTCGTGATTCCATTGAGGTGACACCTGCCAGATGTGCCCTGTCTTCAAACTGTTGCAGCGCTCGCCGCGCATGGTCACGCAATGCATCTACGTGATGCAATAGCACCGGGTCGGGTGGGCGTATCGGATTATCTTGAAAGACGACGCGGGAAATTCCTGTCATGGCGCTACCGATCAGGTGAGCGTCGTGTGTGATCGCTATTTGTGCTGCCAGATCAATGCGGGTGGTTGATTGTTTGGATGTATCAACGTGGACGAGCAGTGTTTTGAAGTTCATCGGGGCTTACCTTTGAGAACGGATTGATACCTGATAAACAGTTTGGATATCCAATTTCAGATGTAAATTTATTGCGATCTGTGTGGGTGAGTCGTTGATTAAGCAAATGTACTTTGGCAAAGTAAAGACGCTGGATCCCGGCCTGCGCCGGGATGACGA